>NZ_CAXTBM010000059.1:0-33936 GCF_964242765.1 uncultured Hymenobacter sp. | reverse complement strand
CAGCCCTCGGTGAAAATCAGGTGCTTGTCGGGGTAGGTTTCGTGCACGCGCCGCACGTTGTCGAAGAGCATGGCCGAGCCGGTCCACGTCTCGTACCAGTGAAAGCCCAGGCCCCAGTAGTACTGGCTGGCTTCGGGGTCGTCGAACAAGGTGCTCGCCCGCTGGTACATCAGGTCGCGGTTGTGGTCCCAGCCGATGAGCTTTTTGCCCCCGAAGCCCGCTTTCTTCAAAGTGGGGCCGAGGTAGGCTTTCACAAAGTCGCGTTCGGCTTCGGCCGTAAACAGGCACGACTCCCACTTCTGCTTAGCCATGGGCTCGTTCTGCACGCTCAGGCCCCAGATGGGGATGCCCTGCCGCTCGTAGGCCTGGATGAACTTGACGTAGTAGTTGGCCCAGCTCTGGCGGAACTCGGGCAAGAGCTGGCCGCCTTGCAGCATGCTCTGGTTGTCCTTCATCCAGGCCGGCGGGCTCCACGGGCTCACGTACAGGGTGAGTTGGCCGCCGGCCGCGGCCTGGGCCTGCTTGATGAAGGGAATGCGGTACTGCGCGTCGTGCTCGACGCTGAAGCTTTGCAGCTCTTTGTCGTTGTCGGCCACGTAGGTGTAGCTGGCGCTGGAAAAATCGGAGCTATGGATACTGGTGCGGGCCAGCGTGTAGCCGATGCCAGCCGTAGGGCTGTAGTAGGCTTGCATAAACTCTTGCTGCGCGGCTTTGGGCAGTTTGGCAAAGGTTTCGGCGGCGGCGTCGGTCAGGGCCCCGCCAATGCCGAGCAGGGTTTGGAAGGTATGGGTGGGGTCGACAAAGACGGTGGGCTGCGTTTCCAGCGGCTGGCCCACTTCCTTGAACGACAGCTTGTCGGTGGCGGCTAGTCGCAGAGCCGTGTTGGCGGCCGTGGTGTAGACCTGCACCTGCTTGCCGGCCACGGAATAGGCCTTCGTAGCGGGAGCGGCCTTCTGCGCCTGAGCAGAAGTGACAAGAATACCAGCTAGCAACGCAAGCATTGCAGTTTTCGGGGGCATCATCATACGATAGAAAAAGTGAAAGCAAAGAAGCCAGCCCGGGACACCTCAGCTATGGCTAGCTAGGTGAGAAGATGGCACCGCCTCGTTGCCGGCATCGGAAGAGGAAACGAGCAGGGTCTGGAGTCTTTGCAGGGCCTTGCTCACCGTAACCGGACAAATTGATTTGGCGTGGCCTTTTTCAACCAGATAGGTTGCTAGTTGGCGAAGCGTCCAGTAACGGGCCGAGTCGGCGTTGCGGCGGGAAAGCAACGCAAGCAAGGCTGCTTCCACGGTGGGCGTGAGCTTGGTGGGCGCGCCGCCCTGCGGATGCGTATTCAAGTAGGCGGTAAGCCCCTGACGCTGGTAAGCCCGCCGCAACGCATACACCCGGCCTTCGGTCATGGCCAGGCGCTGGGCGGTTTCGGTGGCCGAATAGCCAGCGTGCCAGTCCAGCAGCATGTGGGCCCTGTTGATTTGCCGCCGCACCAACTGCTCTTGTTGCAGGTAGTGCTGCACCTCTTGATGCTCGGCAGCCGACAACCGAAAAAACTGTTTTTGACGGCCCATATAAAACGTTTGAAAAGTGCAGGAAAAGCAAGCCGAACCCCTAGCAGGGAACGGTGTAGGGGAGAAGTAGCCAGAAATAAGTGTCAGGTAGTTAGGCTTTTGCAAATGCCTGAAAGTAGGTCTCCTTGCCGGTTCCAGACACCCAGAGGCCGGCTAGTGGCCGCAAGCCACTGCGCCGGCTCCGTGGGCTTCCGCCTGAGCCAGTAAATCATTCAACCAGAACCGCAGGGCATCTTAAAACTGCCTTCGAGCGCCCGCTTACTTGTACTGATAGTAGCGCACGTAATCCACCTGCATCTGCTGAGGCAACACCGTAGAAGCATCGGGGTTGCCATCGAAGTCGCCGCCAATGGCCACGTTCAAAATCACGAAGAACGGATTGTTGAACGGAAACGGACTGGCGTCGCTGCCCGAGAAGCTGTAGTACTGCTGGCCGTCCAGAAAAAAGCGGAGCAAATCTTTGCTGCGCACCACCGAATACGTGTGAAAGTCCTCGGAGAGGTCGTTGGGCTGTACTTGCGTAATGCCTTTAAAGCGGTGATCAGCCGTGCTGTTGCCAAAGTGCATGGTGGAAATCAGCTCCTTGGGGCGGCTGCCTTTCAGCTCCATAATGTCGATTTCGCCGCAGCGGGGCCAGTTATTCTGGTCGATATCAGCACCTAGCATCCAAATGGCGGGCCACACACCTTTGCCCTTGGGTACTTTGGCCCGCACATCAAGCCGCCCGTACTGGAAGCTCTGCTTGCCTTTGGTGATGAGGCGCGCCGACGTATACGCATTGCTGCCCGACTGCTGGCGCCGGGCCTGAATCACGAGGTTGCCACTCGACAGGAATACGTTGTCGGGGGAGTTGGTGTAGTTCTGCAACTCGTTGTTGCCCCAGCCACCGCCACCTAGCTCGTACACCCACTTATTTTGGTCGAGGGCACCCGCGTCGAACTCGTCGTTCCAAGCCAAGGTCGTGTACTGGGCATAGTCCCGCGCTTCCTCGTTTACTACCGGCGCGGTCGGTGTTGTCGGCGTGGGGGTCGGCAGGTTCTTCTTTTTCTCTTCCGTGCAGGAGCCTAAGCTCAGGGCCAGCAACAAGCTGACCCCGAGTTGGTAGGTCCGGCCTTTCCTTAGGGGCTGGATTCTCATTTCTAATGATGTTGATTGTTGGGCAGCCGCAAAGTGCAACCACCGTTTGGGTAGTAAGACATACGTATGTAGTGCCAAGACCAGAGCCAGCCCGAACAGGTTGTATGCCACGGCTTGCTGTCCGATTCTAGTACCACCTACTTACATCCTACCACTTACTTCACCACCATCTTGATAGTGAACACCGTGCCCCCGTTCTGGCCACTACCGGCGCGCAAGGTCATCTTCTGGTTGTCGATGGACAGGATGCGGTACACCCGCTCCGTAGGAGAGGCATCGGTGGTGCCAATGAAAGCGGCAGCCCGCGAAAGGGTGAGCTGCGCCAGCCCCGCGCCAGAGGATGGCCCAAATACAAACGGCGAGGTGCCCGACTGCGGCGCCTGGCACGAGAAGCCGTTGGCGGAGAAGGTCTCGGCCTTGGCGTCGTAGGTGAGGCTGTTGGTTGCCGAGAAAGTGTACTCGTCGTCGGACTGGCAGGCGGGTAGTTGCCCCGACAGTACACCCGCGAAGTATTGCAGCGGATTCGCCTCGGTGCCCACCGTGATAGGGGCGTCGATTACGTTATCTAGCTTCCAGGTTCTCGACGAGCCGCCCGTCAGCAACAGCTTGATAGGAGCGGTGGAATCGTAGATGGACAAGGTTACGACGGTGCGGGTGCCGTCGGGGTTGGTGCCACGCACGCGCAGGCGCGTATCGGTGGCTTCCAGAATGTCGTAGGTTTTGTTTACCACCGAGTCGGGCAGGCCGATGAAGGCCCCTTTGCCTTTGAGCACGATCTGCGGGTTGCCGCCATTGGGCCGGAAGCTGAAGCTGCCGGAGTTGTTGCGGGAAGTGCCGCAGGCGCCGTTCCGGAAGGTTTCGCCGGCGCTTTCGTAGTTGAGCGTGAAGCCGTTGCTAAACGAAAATTGGTCGTCGAGCTGGCAGGCGGGCAGGATGGTGGAAGATGACAGAACCGTGCCGTTGGCCGACTCCCGCACAATGGCGCCGGGCGTGTTGGCGAAGGCCCATACCCGGGTGCCGCTGCCGGCGCAGTCCACCAACTTGCTGAAGGTGGTGTTGCCGCAAGCATCGGGAATGGTTACGGCCTGCTTGGTTGAAATACCCGTGCCGCCCCGTCCCGCCGTCACCAACTCCACTTGGTAAGCACCCGTCCGTGGGTAGGTGTGCTGCACGGTGTTGCCGGAGGCAATGGCGTTGTCGCCGAAGTTCCACTGATAAAGGAACCCATCTTGGCTGGTGCTCGTGAAAGTGACAACCGTCGGGAATTCAACCGGGTTGACTTGAAAGGTGAAGCTCGACTGCGGGACCGGGCCTTCCAGCTCGTTGTCGTCGCCTTCTATATCGCAGGAGGAGAGCAGCAGTGGAGCCGACAAAAGGCCCCATGCCACTAAGCGTACTATATTTTTCATGGGAATTCAGAAGGAAGTGAAATAGGAAGCACATCCGCCCACCAACACCAGCTATTGACTTGCCTGCGTTAGTGGGCAAACAGTTAGTAGCCAGGATTCTGCGTTAGGTTCGAGTTCACATCGCGCTCCGACTGCGGAATGGGCAGCAGCACGTTGAAAGGCTTTACGCCCTTGGCGCGCAGCTGCGGCGAGGTGAGTAGTTCGCCGGTGCGCTTCATATCAAACCACCGGTCCATTTCAAACGCCAGCTCGTACTTCCGCTCGCGCCAAACAGCTTCCTTGAAGGCGTTAGCACCAATGCCAGGCGCAATGTCGCGGGCGCTCGGCGTGTTGATGGGTAAACCGAAGGCCCGCCGACGTACTTTGTTGATGGCTTCCAGTCCTTCCGGCGTCGGCCCAACGGCTTCGGCCAGAATCAGATACATCTCGGCCAGGCGCAGCACGGCAATATTTAGCTCGGAGTCCCAAATGTTGGTGTTCACCTTGCCTACAAACCACTTCTTCACGCCGTAGCCATTAGGGGAGCCCGGCAGCGAAGCCGGCTGCCTACGGCCATCCGGATAAAGGTCACCGGGTTTCCAGATGGTTACGTCGCGGCGCAGGTCGCCGGCCTCGTAACCCGCCACGAAGTCGGCCTCCGGAATGTTGAAACCGTAGCCGCCCTGTGGCACAATACCCTGGCCCCGCGGCCCCATGAACTCGTTGCCGCTCCAGCCCGGACCGTCCTGGGTGTATTGGTTGCGGCCCGCTACAAATTGCACCTCAAACAACGACTCTTTGCCGTTCTCGTTGACTACCTTGAAGTTGTCGGCGTAGTTGTCCCACAGCGCTTTGCCGCTGCTGGTGGCTGTTACTTCGCGGGCCCGTTGCGCGGCCCCGGCCAGGTTGCCTTGCGTGAGGTATACTTTGGCCAGCAAACCCGTAGCGGCCCATTTGGTGGCCCTACCAATTTCGTCGCCGCTGTACGAGGTTGGAAGCTTGGTGATGGCATCGGTGAGGTCGGTTACAATCTGAGCGTACACCTGGTCGGCGGGGGTGCGCGAAACGTTCACCTCCGCCAGCGTCAGTGGCGGCGTAGTCAGCAGAGGCACATCCCCAAAAGCCCGCACCAAATCGAAGTAGTACTTGGCGCGCAGAAACTGGGCCTCGCCGATGCAGCGCTGCTGAATAGCGGGGTCGATGGACATGGCGGGCACTCGCTGCAACACCACGTTGGCACGGCCAATTCCTATGTAGCAACTGCCCCACAAGCGGCTGGTGAGCGGGTTGGTGGCCGGAATGTTGAAGTTGTCGAGCTGTTGCTGCTCGATGCCGTCGCCGCCGCCGCCGCCGCCGGTGGTTGAAAGGTCGGAGCCAATGTCGCCGATGCCCCACAGCGCCGAGTTGTACTGGCCCAGCGTGGCAAGCTCGCTGTATACCGCATTGGTGGCCTGAATGGCGTCGGTGGTCGTTTTGTAGAAGTTGGCGTCCGTTACTTGGTCGGTGGGGGCTTCGTCCAGAAACTTCTCCCCGCAGCCTGTCAGCAGACCCAGCGTCAAGAGCCAAGCACTGCAAGTGTATTTATTGATAGTTGACATTTGTCTGTAAGAGTAAAAAGGGAGGATTAGAAGCCGATGTTGAGGCCGGCCAGGAACACACGCGCTTGTGGGTAGACGCCCAAGTCCACGCCCCGCGAACCTACTTCGGGGTCAAAGCCGGTGTATTTGGTTACCGTCAGCAGGTTCTGGCCACTCACGTACACGCGCAGTTGTTTGGCCGAAATCCGGTCCATTAGGCTCTTGGGCAGCGTGTAGCCCAGGGTGAGGGTTTTGATGCGCATGTACTAGCCATCTTCCAAGAAATAAGTCGAAACGCGCAGGTTGGTGTTTGGGTCGCCGGCAATGGCGCGGGGTACCTCGTTGCTGGTGCCGGGGCCGGTCCAGCGGTCGAGCACGCGGGTGCTGCCGCTGCTGTTGCCAAACAAGGTGCCTTCCAGCAGGTAGCGGTTTTGGTTGTAGATCTGGTTGCCCTGCGAGCCCTGAATGAACACGTTCAAATCAAAACCCATCCAGCTCAGCGTGTTGTTCACGCCGTAAGTGAAGTCGGGGTTGGGGTTGCCAATGAACGTGCGGTCGTCGGCGTTGATGATGTTGTCGCCGTTCAAATCCTTGAAGCGTATGTCGCCGGGTGCGGTACCGTTGTTCTGGGTGGCGTGGTTGCGCACGTCTTCCTGGGTCTGAAACAAGCCGTCGGCTACGTAGCCGTAGAACGAGCCGAAGGGCTGGCCTGCATCGTAGCGGACAATTACGCCGCTTAGCGCGCCCAAACCATTGTAAGGCCGCCCTACGCCCAGCGACTCCAACTCCGTTTTGTAGGCCGACAGGTTCAGGGTGGTCGTCCAGTTCAGGCCCTGGCCGCTGCCTTGCAGGTTGCGGGAGGTGAACGAGAAGTCAATACCGCGGTTGTAAGCCGAGGCCGCGTTACGGTTTACGCTCTCGTACGTACCCGACACCAACGACACCGGCACCGGGGCAATCAGGTTCGGCGAAGTGCGGTCATACACGTCGATGGTGGCTTCGAGGCGGTTCTCGAGGAAGCCCATATCCAAGCCAATGTTGGTTTGGTTGTTGGTTTCCCAGCGCAAATCGGAGTTGGCCAAGCGGGTCGGAGCGGCGCCGGTCTGCAAGGTGCCGTTCGGCCCGAAAGCGTACTGAATGGCCGAATTCACGGAAAACAAGTAAGCAAAGCGGCCGGCGTTGTTGGGGTTACCCACCTTGCCGTAGCCCGCGCGCAGCTTCAGGTTGCTGAACACGCGGTTGTCTTTCAGGAATTCTTCCTCCGAGATCCGCCAGCCGGCCGACACGCCCGGGAAGAAGCCGAACTGTTCACCGGGCGGGAAGTTGCCGGAGCCGTCGTAGCGGGCAATGAATTGCAGCAGGTATTTGCTGGCAAACTCGTAGTTGATGCGGCTGAAATAGCTGGCCAGGTGCGAGGTAGGCCGAATAATGCCCGCGTTGGCCAACGACGTATTCAGCGGCCCCGTGTTGATTACCTGCAAGTCGTTGCGCAAGTAGCCCGTGCGGTAAGCCTCCACGTTGCTGTAGTCGAAGGCCTGCGCCGACTGACCAACCAGAAAGGTAAACTGGTGCTTATCAGCAAATAGGTGGTCGTAGGTGATGGTGTTTTCAATCAGGTAACTTGGCGCGTACGAGGAGGTAGCCGACGCCCCAGCCAAGTTGTAGCGGGTGTTATACACCTCGTTTTCTACACGCAGCTCCGGCACCGTAGGCCGAAACGAATTGAAGTTGTCGAAGATGAAGTCGGCACCCACGTTGGTGCGAAACCGCAAGCCTTTAACGGGCTCCAATTCGGCAAACAGCGTGGTTAGGGCTCGGTTGCGCGAAAACTTCTGGTTGTTGAGGGTAGCCGCCGCCAAGGGGTTCTCTTCCACGAAGTTGTCTTGCTGACCCCGGGGCTCATAGTAGTAGCCATCGGGGCGGTACACCGGCATGATGGCCGGAATGCGCAGCGTTTGCTGCACCGTGCCGTATTCGTTGCTGCCTCTACTACCATCATTGTTAAATCCGCCGCCCGAAGTAATCTGCCGATCTTCCACGTGCGTGAGCGAAATGCTGTTGCCCAGCTTTAGAATCTTGTTCACCTGCACGTCGCCGTTGGCCCGCAGCGTGAACCGCTCGAAGTTGGAACCCACAATGGTGCCGTCCTGCTGGAAGTAGCTGCCCGACACGGCGTACCGCGCCTTTTCGCTGCCCCCGGAGGCGGATAGCGAGTAGTTCTGGATGGCCGCCCGGCGGAACACTTCATCCTGCCAATCAGTGCCTTCGCCCAGCGCCTGCGGGTCGCGGAGCCGGTCTACTACGATGGGCTGCCCGGCCGCCAGACGGTTTTCGTTGTTGATAACGGCATATTCTTCGGCGTTCAGCAGATTGAGCTTGCGCCACACCTGCTGCACCCCGCGGTAAGCATCTAAGTTGATGGTCGAAACCCCGGCTTTGCCGCGCTTGGTCGTGATGATAACTACCCCGTTGGCGGCCCGCACCCCGTAGATGGCGGTGGCCGAGGCATCCTTCAGAATATCAATGGTTTCAATGTCATTTGGACTAATGGCATTCAACTGATTTTCGCCGCCTTCCGGCAGCGGAAAGCCATCGATAACATACAACGGGTTGTTGTTGCCCGCCGACGTAATGCCGCGCACCCGAATGGAGGTGCCCGCGGCGCCGCCCGGCGCACCGCCGTTTGAGGTGACGGTTACGCCCGCGGCCCGGCCTTGCAGGGCTTGCGTAGCATCAGCCACTGGCTGCGTAGCAATATCGCGCGCCGACACCGACGACACGGCACCCGTTACGCTGGCGCGCTCCTGCGTGCCGTAGCCAACTACTACCACTTCGTTGAGCGCGCGGGTGTCTTCTACCAAGCTCACGGTCAGGCTGGTAGTGGCGCCCGAGATGGTTACCTCTTTCCGGGCGAAGCCTACGTAGCTGAATATCAGCGTAGACCCTTCCGGCGCATTCAAGCTAAAGGCCCCGTCGACATTGGTTGTGATACCTTGGGTGGTGCCTTTCACGATGATGGTAACGCCCGGCAGCGGGTCGCCATTCGCCTGCGTAACGCGGCCTGACACGGGTACGTCGGCCACCAAAGCCAGATTCGGAGTCGGGGCCGTGCTACGTGCTTCCGCGACGGGTGGAGCTAACGTGAGTAACCCGCAGGCCGCTAGTGGCACTACGCGCCGGAAGCCCAGATACGAGTAATAAGTGCGGTTCATATGTGGTGATGGGAAGAATGTGGGAATTAAATAGCGCCTGACTTACCCTGCTGAAAGGGAAAGCCAGCCGTAAAAGCATTGGGGCAGATGGAACGTAGTGGGCAGGCTCTTCGGCCACTACAAAAAACACAGGCTTATAAGCTCGTGCAGTGTGCACGAGCTAGCCGTAGATCCGGAAGTGATTGGATAGTACTATCTCGCAATGCCAACCCTGCCGACCATTTAGGCAAGCAAGTAGCGGGACAAACCAGTTGTTGCCGCAAGCGAATCTCGGATCCGTGAGCGGGCGTGGCATGTCAGAAGAGGAAAGTACTATTCTGCGGTTCGCCTGTCCGCCCGGCGCAGTTGGGAGCAGTAGGCACAAGGCGCGGTCTGGCTGCGAAACAAGTGAGTGTTCACTCACGCCACAGCGGCGGAAGTAATGGGTGGTGTGGGTCATAAGGGCGATGGGATGCCCAAATATACCCGACCATATCTTTAAAAATCAAGTAAAAACCCCGCCCCAAACGTTTGCAAAGGGCGTTTTCGCTTACGTACCACGCAACTCTGTACGCTTACGTCACCCACTTAGTAAGCTTCTTTTGCGGCCATTGCCCTCAAATGTCACATCCAGTTGACGAGAGGCTAACGGGTAAAAAACAAGTAAAAAAACAGCGTTTTTATTTACTTTTTTCTGGTTCTCAACTCAACGAAACCAAGCTTTCTATTAATGGGTAGTGCCGGTTGCGAGGGTAGCCGTTTCGTCGTTGCTTTCGTCGTTCTCGTTGCCGGAGTCGTCTAGCAGCAAACGGGTCCAGCTTTCGTCTTCGGGGTGTTCAACTGCTTGCCGGCGGATAGCGTCGGCCACTTTCTGGCTGAAGCTCCAACAGGTAGCCCGGCGCAAATCCAGCACCCGCGAAAGCTCCTGAGCCGAGTAATTGCCTTTGTGGGTGTGCAACAAAAACACCGCATAAAACGCCTTTACAATAGAGAACTTACACTTCTGTAGCAGCGTGTAGGCCGTGGCCGATTCTACGTAGCGGCAGCGGGTGCAGCGGCGCGAATGAGGCTCGCGGCCCTCGCAATAGTTGTCGTGGCCGCACTTGCGGCAGTGGTAGCCGTGCGCCCATTTCAAGTCGGCGAGGTAGGTTAGGCACGCGTCTTTGTCGGGGTAGATCTGGCTGAACTCGCCGAAGTCCACTTCCTGGGAAAGTACCCGCGCCGTTTGGGCCTTGTGCAAGTCAAGCTGCAAGTCAGCGTTCAGTTTTTCGATAGCCGCCGATTGCAGGGCCAGTAAGCCATTGGCTTGCAGTAGCTCGCGGTTCTGGGCCGCAATGGTTTCCCCTTGCTGCTGGAGCTCCTGGGTGCGCTGTGTCACTAAACTTTCCAGCTCGGAGTTCAGCTGATCTTTCAGCTCCTCGTTCTGGCGAAGCTGTTCGACCAGCTGTTCCTGCACTTCTTGTTTTTTGCGCAATTGCTTCACCAAGCGGTGTTGCGCCCTCAGCGTGGATTCCTGAATCGTTTTGATTTTGCTGCCCAGCGCGTACGACAGCACCACCACTTCCAGCACGAAGGCGGCATTCATGCTGTACACGGTATAGGTGTTGGTGAACGTGTTGATGCCAAGTTTGCGCAAAAGCAGGAACAGCACACCGACCGCTACCAGCGTGTGCGAAAGCAGAATGAAGCGTGCGGGTTGAAAACCGCGCCGCCACACCCGCAACGCGGCATCGAACAGCATCCCGTACGGGAGGATATACAACCCGATGCCCATATCCGTCTTCCACCAAAGCGCATTAAGTAGCAGAGCCACTACGCTAAGCAGGATTACGGCTCGCAGCCAACGGTCGTACTGCGGCAGCCGCTGCGCAGTGTCCAGAAACTGGCGCGCATAGTAACCGAACGTAAGCAGCAGTAGCGGTGGCGACCCCACTTCCACTACTTTGTTGAGCCACGGATACTCGGGCCACAGATACTGAAACCCGAGCCCATCTTCCGATAAAAACACGAGGCTGCAACTCAGCACGTACCCCACGTAGCGCAGATACGTTTGCTCACCGGTAAACACAAACAAACAGAAATTATACACCACCATAATCAGCAGGATACCATAGAAGCCGCCCAGCAACCCATACTCGGTCTGGAAGTGCTCGGCAATTCCCTGCTCGGTACGCAGCCGCGACAGGAAGCTGGTTTTGGTGCTCGACTGAAGCCGGAGGTAGTACGTCTGCGCCTGGTTGGCACTGAGCGGCAAGCGCATCAGGTAGTTCTTGTAGCTGTAGGGCCTCGACGTGAAAGGCCAGTCGGCGCCGGTGTGCACCTTGCCCTGCTCGCTAGCAGCATCGGGGTAGAAAATGATGTTGTTGAGGTGGGAATCAAACAGTTCCAGGTACCAGTGTTCGGGTTGCGGACCGGTGGCCAGTACCTTCAGGCGCAGCCAATAGGCAGCGCCCGGCTGCTCCATGTTGGTGGCGGTGCGCGAGCCCAGCACGAAGCGAGCGGCGTGCTGGGGCAGCTGCACATCACGCAGCGTTAGGCGCCCGGTAGGGTCCTCCAGCACGCTGTAATTGTAAGGCTCAATGAAAAGCTCGGCGCGGCTGGCCTCGACCCGAAGCGGCTGCTCGGAATCAATAAGAGGCGCACCAGTGCTGAAGGTGGCGGGTAAAAGGGCTATGAGCGAAAGCCACAGCCACTGCCAGGTATAAATCAGGCAGCGAGGATTGGGGGAATTGGTAGTACAGAGCATGGGAATTCCAAGTTAAAGAAAGTCCCGCACTAGCAAAGGCTATTGGCCGCCTTGTGAAGCGGCACCCGGCATAGTAAACCGTAGCCAACTGATGACTGCCCCCGGCTGCTCCACATATAGCTGCAAGGTGTGCTTGCCGGCTGGCAGGGCTAGCGTACCGCCCGACACGGTTTGCCAAGTGGCTTCTGGTGCCGCTATAATCGTTGCAACCGCCTCTTTGCCGTCCAGCTTAACAGAAAGCGTAGCGGGTAGCTTAGTGGTGTTCATCATCCGCGCTTGTAAAGCGAAGGTGCCTGCTTTAGGTACCGTTACGGTGTAGTTGAGCCACTCGCCAGTGGTGGTGTGGCCCACGGCAAATCCGTTGGAAGCAGCATCCGTAACAGTTTGCACATCCACACCATCGTTGCGGTAGGCCCGGCCTTGGTTGTGGGGGGTGTGGTTGGTGAAGTCGGTGCGGGCGGCGTAGTCATCGAAGTAGGCGGTACCGTTGCGACCCAAGTCGTAATCAGCGGCCTGAATGGTGCCGGGTAGCGTATGGGCAGTGAACGGCTGGGCTAGGGTAGGCTGCATGAGGGCCGCTATGACATCCTTATTCACGGTGCAGTTGCTAAATAGGCTGTTGCGCAGCAGGGCCGTGCGGCCGGCAGTGGTAAGCAGGCTGCCGTAGGCGGGCACCCGCAGTAGGCTGGTTGGGCCGGCTACGCGCTTGAGGGTCCAGTGGCACCAGCCGATGTTGCGGGCATTTAATTCCTGCACCGCGGCGGAAAACCACTCGTTGGAGTTTTCGCCGGTTTCACCCACCCACACGGGCACTTTCCACTGGTCGCGGAAGGCGGCTAGGTTACGGATAAGGTTGATTTGCAGTGGATTTGGGTCGCCGGTTTGCGGGTCGTTGGTGCACCAGTAGCGGTGCGCATTGTAGACGAGGTTGCGCTTGTCTTTGCTTTGCAGCTTGTCGGGGGTGAGGTTGGTGTACCCGTAGCCGTTGCCTTCCAGCATCAGCAGGTGCTGGTCGCCCTGGGCGCGTACGACATCAATTAGGCGGCTATACAGCACGTTCAATTCCGAGTTGTTGCCGGTGAGGCCGTTGGCGGTGGTCATGCCGTTGGGCTCGTTGATGAAATCGTACATAGCCACCCGCGCGTCGGTTTTGTAGCGGGCCGATAGTTTCTCCCATAAGCGCACCGTCAGGTCCTGGTAAATCAGGCGGCCTTTGGCGTCGTGGCGCTTCCAGAGGTCCAGCGGTGCCAGACAGTCGCTGATGTTACGGTCGGCGCCCTGGCCGCCAGGCGCCGCGTGCAGGTCCAGGACAACGTAGAGCTTGTTGGCCGCGCACCAAGCCAGCACCTCATCAATGATGCGGAAGCCATCCAGGTTTTTGGGGTCGGTAAATAGTAGATTCTGGTCGTACCAAGTGCTGAGAATTTGTACGTAATCATCCACATACTTGGGGCTTTGCATGGCCTTGGCGCGGGCCCGACGTTGCGCAGTAGTCAAGAACAAGTCGTAGTGAAAAGGCAGGCGCACGCAGTTGAAACCCTGCTTGGCAATGAAATCGATATCCGCCTTGGTGATGTAGTTGGCCCGATACTGCCGGTAGAAGTCTTCCACGGCCGCCTCTGGCATAGTGCGCAGCAGCGCGCGCTGAATGCGCCATTGCGAATTGAGCGTGTCGGTTTCCAGAATGTAGCTTTCCTGGAGCAGCCAGCCACCCACATTTATCCCGCGCAGCACCACCGGGCGGTTGCTGGCATCTACTATGGTTGGCCCATCGGCGCGCAACATGCTCAGCGACTGGGCTGCTGCGTCGGAAACCAACAGGCTCCAACTACCGCACAAGGAAAGTAGCACACGCACAACCAGCCGTACGCCAACAACGGAAACCAACAGCTTACTCATAAGTGGATGGGGGAGAGTGGTAAGCGGAAAACGAAGCAAGAAGGATTCATTGTGCTTCACTCACTTTCGCTAAGAGGCCAGCAATAAAATGCTTGGCACTTTCCAGGCTCAAGCGAAGCTGTGCCGGATGAAGGCGGACAGGCTCCCGGCGGGAGTAGTAGAAGACAAAGCTCCGTGAAAGCAGCAACTAATCAGGTGGTTACGTCCGGCCTGAATACGTCGTGGCTGAAATCAAAACTAGAGGCATAAATCAGCAAATACAAATAGCAACTATGCCTTCAGCCATCGGAAACAGGCTGTACTAGCTCTTATCGTACGCTTAGTTCACACAAACCACTTACACTTTCGTGGTGTGCAACCACAGTAAGACGAGGTGTCCCGCACCACTGCGGCAGCTAACAAACAACGAATAAATTAGCTGGGCTACATCTGACTCGAGCAAAGTGCTACCAGCGCTTGTTCTTGTTTACCTAAAAAAAGCCCCATCTACGTTAGCAGTTGGGGCTTTTCGACCTGTTATGATTGAACGGTGACTTCTTCAGTTGACAACATTAAAGCAAGTTGTTGCCACTTATTTCAATAAGCCGACTGAGCCCGGTTTGTACCGGCTATGATGATAGAAGCCACTGATTCTTCTATTGCGTGCAAATATTTCGCACAGACAAGGCAAAGGCAAAACCCTAACTAAAACAGTACGCCAAAATCGAGGCGGAGCGAAATATGGTTAGGCGCTTGCTCAAAGCCACTTGCACTATCAGTGAGGTAGTCGGCTCGGGCCTCAACGGTAAACAAGGGCAGCCCGGGTTGTTGAATAAGCACCCCAATGCCTGCGGTGCCGCCTATGCTATTGCCACCGTGGATGTTTAAGGGCAAACGAGTCGGTGTAGGCTTGTTTGAATCTTGATAAACGTCTTCGGATCCATGATTTGTATTAAAGGCATAAACAGGTCCTGCGTTCAGGTAAGGTCGTAGATTTCCGGTACCTATGTTGTAGCGCAGTAATAATGGTACCTGTAGCTGTGCGTAGTTGATTACCAGCGTCCGGGTAGTGGTGTAGAAGGCGTTGCCGTTGTAATGGTTGCCAGGACCGTACTCGCCGCGGGCGGCTAAGTAGGTGGCTTCCAGCTGCAAAGCAAAATGTGACTTGCCGCTCACCAGCATCGAGATGCCCGCTTGGTAGCTAAGCTCCATCTTGCGCTGCTTGAGTTGCGTAAGCCCCGGAAAGTTGAAGCGCGTGGTATGAATACCGGCCTTTATACCGAAATGCGTTTTAGTGCCACGCGGCGTAGCTACCAGCGTAGTGGTTTGTTGTGGGTAGCGGCAGGTGTTATAGTCCCGCACCAAGCGCGTCTGGCCGCTGTAGGTGTAAGGGTAGGCGCGCTCGAACTTGCTATAAGCAAAGTCGAAGTTGGGGCAACCGGGCAACAGGCGCAAATAAGCAAGGCGAGCCGTGGTGGGTGGTATTGCTACCACATAAGCAGAATCCTGCGGCTGAAGAAAATAGCGCTTGTTGCCACCTGCGTCTTCGCCCGAGTACAAACTTACCGGACCCCGAACGAGCGGAGCCACAAACCGGAGCGTCCCGCCCGGCCCAATAGGCCGGCTCACCCATAAAGCGCCCGTCTCGTTGCCATAGCTGGTGGCTTGCGCCGGGCTGAAATCGGTGGTGGGCTGGTTAGGGCGGCGCAGCCGAATGGTTTGTTGCTGGGTACCTATCAGTAACACCTCTCCGCGCAGGGTGTCGCCGGCAGTGGTTACTACGTATTCTTGTTCTTTTTTTTGCGCAACGGTAATCGTAACAGATAACCCGAGAGTGGCGAGTAAAAGCTGGAGTCTCACTAACAAGTAGAAATAAATAGAAAAAGAGGATATAGTAACCGTATCGTCAAAACAGAAGGCAATAGGCCGGTTTCTAGCTCGACAGCAGCAAAGGTATTTCAACTAAGTGCATAATAAAAGGGCCTGGCTATATACCGCCAGGCCCTTTTGTAACTACATGACCAACTGCTTATTTCAGCTGCATGTCCTCTATTACAGCGATGATACGTTCGTTGAGCTGCTGCTCTACTTTCTCGAAATCGGCGGCCGAAGTAAGCGGCGCTTTCATGCTGAAGTAGAACTTGATTTTCGGCTCGGTGCCGGAAGGGCGGGCGGATATTTTGCTGCCGTCGGCGGTGATGAACTGGAGCACGTTGCTGGCTTCGAGGCCGGTGGGCTTCTCCTGCCCGGTGCGCAGGTCCCGAATTTGGCCGGTCTGGTAGTCGCGCAACTCTACCACTTCCGAGCCGGCAATGGTAGCTGGTGGGTTGGCGCGTAGGTCGCGCATCATTTCCTGAATTTCTTCGGCGCCGCGCTGGCCTTTCTTGGTGAGGGAAATCAGGTTTTCGCGGTATAGGCCGTAGGTGGCGTACATCTGGGTCATTTCCTCGTAGAGGGTGCGGCCGTTGTCTTTGGCCACCGCCGCCATTTCGGCTATCATAGCGCAGGCCGATATGGCATCTTTGTCGCGCACGAAGTCCCCGATCATGAAGCCGTAGCTTTCCTCGCCCCCGCCGATGTAGGTTTCCTTGCCCTCCAACTCCCGGATCAGGCCGGCAATGTACTTGAAGCCGGTCAGGGTTTGGTAGGACTTCACCCCGTAAGAAGTGGCAATGTCGCCGAGCACCTCACTGGTTACAATGGTGTAGACGATGAAGTCTTTGTCGGTCATTTTGCCGGCTTGCTTGCGGGCCGACAGCAGGTAGTACGTTAGCAGGGCCGCCGTTTGGTTGCCGTTCACAAGCACCCATTCGCCAGCGGTGTTTTTCACGGCCATGCCTACCCGGTCGGCGTCGGGGTCGGTGGCCAGAATGATGTCGGCATCCAGTTCCTTGGCTTGGTCGAGGGCCATTTGCATGGCTACTTTCTCCTCGGGGTTAGGCGACAGAACCGTGGGGAAATTGCCGTCGGGCGTGGCTTGCTTTTCTACAATGTGTACGTTGGTAAACCCCAGCTGGGCCAGTGCCTGCGGTACCAGCGTAATGCCCGTGCCGTGGATCGGCGTGTACACGATTTTCAGGTCGTGCTGGCGCTGAATGGCCGTTGGGTTGATGCTGAGCTCCTTCACCTGGGCCAAGTATTTCGCGTCAATATCTGCGCCAATTAGGTGCACTTTCGACTCGTCAGCCTGGAATTTCACTTCATCTACCGAGCGAATGGCTTCCACTTCCCGAATGATGTTTTTGTCGTGGGGCGCTACCACCTGGGCCCCATCGTTCCAGTACACTTTGAAGCCATTGTACTCCTTGGGGTTGTGCGACGCCGTAACAACGCAGCCGCTCTGGCAGCCCAATTCCCGGATGGTAAACGACAACTCCGGCGTGGGCCGCAGGGCCTCAAACAGATACACCGTGATGCCGTTCGCCGAAAAGATATCGGCCGCAATCCGCGCAAATTCTTTGCTGTTGTTGCGCGAATCGTGGGCCACGGCCACCTTGATTTCCTGGCCGGAAAACTGTTGCAGCAAGTAATTGCAGAGGCCCTGTGTAGCCATGCCCAGCGTGTAGCGGTTCAGGCGGTTGGAGCCGGCGCCCATGATGCCGCGCAACCCGCCCGTACCGAACTCCAAGTCCCGGTAGAAAGCATCAGACAAAAAATCTTCCTGATTTTGGGCCTGTAACTGACGAATCTCGTCTTTGGTGGTGGCGTCGTAGTTACCGGTTAGCCAAGTATCTATTTTCTGTTGAACTGCGGAGGTCAGGGCCATAGGGGATAAACTGAATGAAGAAAGAGCAAGGGAATGGCAGTAAAGAAAACAGGTTTACATGAAAAAACAGGCAAACCATTGCAAACAGAACAGGTTGCCTGCCTTCCTCGAATCATTGTTTGCCTGGAAAAAGCACTAGCCACGAGGCTGGCTTTCAAGGTGTAAATAGTAGGCAACCATGGAGCGGCTTCATGCTATGAGCAATAAGCTACTCTATGGTTGCCTACAGGTTGCCGCGCAGACCTTGCTCCCGCTCAATGGCCTCGAATAGCGCCTTGAAGTTGCCTTTACCGAAGCTCTTGGCGCCTTTGCGCTGGATGATTTCAAAAAACACCGTGGGCCGGTCTTCCACGGGCTTAGTAAAAATCTGAAGCAGGTAGCCTTCTTCGTCGCGGTCCACCAGCAGATTCAGGTCGCGGATGCTATCCAGGTCTTCGTCGATGTGGCCGACACGGTCCAGCAGGTCGTCGTAGTAGGAGGAGGGAACGGTCAAGAACTCCACGCCGCGGCGGCGCAGCTCCGAAACCGTGGCGCGAATATCGTGGGTGATGAGGGCCATGTGCTGCACCCCGGGCGAGTGGTAGAAATCAAGGTACTCCTCGATCTGGCTTTTCTTTTTGCCTTCGGCGGGCTCGTTGATGGGGAATTTCACGAAGCCGTTGCCGTTGCTTACCACCTTGCTCATCAGGGCCGAATACTCGGTGCTGATGTCGTCGTCGTCGAAGGTGATGAGTAGCTTGAAGCCCATTACGTCTTCGTAGAACTTCACCCACTGGTTCATCTCGCCCCAGCCGACGTTGCCCACGCAATGGTCCACGAACTGCAAGCCCACCGGCGCACCCTGCGGTACCTTGCTGGTGCGGGCCACAAAGCCGGGCAGGAACGGGCCGCGGTAGTTGCTGCGCTCCACAAAGGTGTGCACGGTTTCGCCGTAGGTGTAGATGCCCGCCAGGGTTACGGTGCCGTGCTCGTCCTCCAGGGTATAGGGCTCGAAGGCGACTTTGGCCCCGCGCTTGGTGGTTTCCTCGAAGGAGCGGCGGGCGTCATCCACCCACAAGGCCATCACCTTCACCCCGTCGCCGTGCTGGGCCACGTGCCGCGTGATATCGGAGTCGGGAAGCAGGGAGGTGGTTAGCACGAAGCGGATTTTGTTTTGCTGCAACACGTAGCTAGCCCGGTCGCGCATCCCGGTTTCGGGACCGGCGTAAGCCACCAGCTCGAACCCGAACGCGGCCTGGTAGTAGTACGCCGATTGCTTGGCATTACCGACGTAGAATTCGATGTGGTCGGTACCGTTCAGGGGCAGAAAATCCTGAGCGGAGTGGGCCTGTACGGCCGGGGAAGTCATGGTTTGCATACTAGTGGGTGGGGATGGGTGGACAGATGCCAGTAAAAATAACGCTTTGGGGGAGATTGGCGGCGGGCTAAGCAGTTGCCCCTCATGGCTGGTATTCTTGGCCAATGTTTCTTGCAAAAGAAGCCCTGCGAAAAGACCGTAATCTTTAACAGGCAACAAGTAAGTCGAGCCTGCTACCTTGCACTATTCTTCGTAAAATTGTGGTAGGAGAGGGGCGCTGCACAGAAATCAGGAAAAGCTCCCCACCTTTGTTACCTAACCTATTGCCTTACGCTTATGAATCTGGAAGAGCTGAACAGCGCCCTCGTTACTCTGATCGAGAAAAAGCAAGTGCTGCACGACATGAAGTACGACGACACTCGCTACGACGACGTTGAAGAAGAACTGCACGACCTAGAAGACGATTTCAATGACGAGTACGGGACCTATCTGGAAGCGGCGCTCGACAAAGTACACACCGACCTTAACTCCGACACCGACGTGCTGCTGCCCACGGCCTACCTGCCCTCTAGCATCGGTGGCACACCTTCGCCCAAAGAAGGCGTGTGGGTGGACTCAGAAAAGTATCCCGGCAAAGAAGCCCGCATCACGCTCGTGCCCAACCCAACGCGCATCGTGTTAACCGTTGGCAAAGCCGTGCAGCAGGAGCTGTGGAAAGCTAGTTAATTGATTTAGTGGCGAATGGCTAAGTGGTGGCTACTAAACACAACGTGGAGCGGTCAACCATTTAGCAATTCAACTATTTAACCGGTAAAATATGCTTTATCGCATAGCCGAGCCACTGGACTGGCAGCACGCTCAGCAAACCGGGTTCTTCGCCAGCGCCGACTTAGCGGCGGAAGGGTTTATTCACAGCTCTGAACGAAGTCAGATTCTGGAAACCGCGCGCCGCTACTATCCTGGCCGCACTGATCTGGTGCTGCTGGAGTGGGATGAAGAAGTGCTAGCCACCGCGTGCGTGCGAGTGGAGCGGGAATGGGTGGAAAGCCGGCAGGAGCATTTTGCGCACATCTTCAACCCAATCCCGCTGACGGCTATCCGGCGGCATTGGGCATTTGCTCCCGATGCCACTGGTGAGCTTCACTTGCCAGAAGAATTGTAAAGAAGAAACGGCCTTCTTCTTGCATAATCTTCAGCTAGTTTGCTTTCTCTTTAGTCTTATAAAACAGCGAATTAACTGATGTGGGGAGTTACGTGAGTTTCCCTCGCGCCACTATTGGCCGCCGGCTACGGGTACTGGCATTCTTTAAAGAGCGACCTTTCACCTTTGATTTCACGCAGGAATCTGGGCCCGCAACACGGTAGTTCGATTACTGCCACCATACCGATACGATAGTAAATTTAAAGCTAAAAAAGGGAGAGCCAGTAATTGGCTCCCCCTTTTTGCTGTAGAAATGAAATTGCAGTTTCCATCGTAGAAACGTAAGATATAGAGCCTACTTAACAAGGTTTTGGGATTATTTATGTGTTATTCCGATTACATCTAAAATCATTGCAATAGCCCGCCAAGTTGCCGCTCACGCGCTTACGGGTTGTTGCTTACGGCCTGCGGGCCTTCTTATTTTGTGACCATGACGCCCAGCCAGCACAGCGGGTTGTGGGCGAGTAGTTATGCGCGTAGCAAGAGTAGGGCCACCGATAGTATAGCGGCATGATTTAGCTTTGCTTGCTACGAGGAGCAGAAATTAGTATTCGATCCGCAATGAATCCCATGGAAGCGTGCTGGTGGCGCCTGAGGCCGACAAGTTCTACGAGTTGAAGCAAAGTCTAGAACACCACTCGCTCCGCCAAACCACCTTGGAACCAGGCCAGCGACTGCAAGGTTACGGGTACCTTCCTCATCACCACCAAGGCTAGCCGACCGTTGGCTGACCTTGGTGGTGATTGGGTTTCAAGAAGTGCAGTTTATTGCTTGCTGAAGCGGGATACCTGCTTCTTCTGGTTTACTCCTATAATTACCAAGGTGTATAGCCCCGGCTGTAGCTTCGAAATATCCAAGGCTTTGCCGGTGTAACGGCCGCTCCAAACTTGCTGGCCTTGCATATCGAGGATACTAACTTGGCTGGCCTCATCTGAAAGGCCAGTGAGAGTAAGTTGGTCCGACACCGGATTTGGGTACAGGGTTAGGCTGCCTGCTTTAATTGAGGGGGTAAGTTGATTGTCAGAAGCTTGCGCTGTACGGGCAGCGCCTTGTTTGGTGATGCGCAACCAGTTGAAATTCCAGCCGCCGGCCTGTGCAAATACGCCAAAATTGTAGGTGCCCGCATTCACGTACACGGTATGCGAAACCGTGGTCCAGTTTTGCCAGCCGCCCGTAGCCGGGATAGTCACCGTGCCGAGTTGGGTGGAACCAGCGTTGAGGTCGGCGGACAGGCGGCTGCCGCTCGGGCTGGCCACGCGGTACTCGATGGTATAATTGCCGGAAGTGGGGAAGTTCACGTTGTTGTACGCCATCCAGTCGTTGGCGTCGATGTAGGCTACGTTTTGGCCGCCGCCCGTGTCGGCGCAGTTTTCCAATTGCACTCCGTTCATCGAGCCGTAGCTTTCCGCTTGGATTTGCGTCGTGGTGGGCGTCGTGGTGCCGGTTTTCTGGTATACCCGCACATAATCGACGTACATAGTGGCGGGTAGCTTGCTTTCATCTACGGTTTGGCCGGGCCAGTTGCCGGCCACTGCTAGATTCAAGAGCAAGAAAAAGGGCCGATGAAATTCCTCGGTGCTGCCCGCATTGTTGAGGATACTCATCATGTGGAACTGCGTGCCGTCCACAAACCAGCGAATGGCGCTGGCGTCCCATTCCACGCTGTACACATGGTAGTCCTGGGGCGTCGTGACGATGCTACCGCCGTACTCGGCGTGGCCGTTGCTGTCCCAGTGCGGCGTGCCGTACGTTTTGTTTTCCGAGTTGATGTGCTCCATAACATCAATTTCGCCGCAAGCCGGCCAACTCACTGTGCTGATATTGCCGCCCAGCATCCAAAACGCCGGCCACAGCCCTTGGCCGAGGGG
Organism: uncultured Hymenobacter sp.; assembly: GCF_964242765.1. Taxonomy (NCBI): domain Bacteria; kingdom Pseudomonadati; phylum Bacteroidota; class Cytophagia; order Cytophagales; family Hymenobacteraceae; genus Hymenobacter; species uncultured Hymenobacter sp. The sequence continues at coordinate 12,319 of NZ_CAXTBM010000059.1, read as the reverse complement.
CAGCTTCATGCGGGCCTCCATCCGTCCGTAGGTGAATTCTTTACGGCCTTTCGTAATCATGCGGGCCGAGGTGTAGGGCATGCCCCCTACAGTTTGCTTTCGGGCCGTGATAAGCAAGTTGCCGTTGGCTACCGAAGCATTGGCCGCCTGGTAATATTGCTTCTCGTTGTTGCCCCAGCCGCCGCCGCCCGTCTCAAACTGCCAATCGGGGCTGATGCTGCCGTTGAACTCGTCGGCCCAGACAAGCTGGTAGGTTTGGGCTTGCACAGAAATGTGGCTCAGAAGCGCACAGGCTACGGCACCAAGTAAAGAGCGTAAAGTGGTTTTCATGGTAAGTAGAAGTGGGTTGGTGGGAATAAAGAAAGCGCAAGTGAAAACTGATGCGGGGTTTACTGTAATGAACTTGTTAACAGGTATTCGGCGCACGAGAGCCGCATTGGCTCCGTCAACTTCTTATGCTTTGCTAATGAAGTTGCCACTGGTATATCCCCTCATAGTGCAACAAACGGAGGCCAAGCAAAACAGCAATTCTGGCAGTGGGTATTACCTAAATGTTTGCACTCTGCCCGCTAAATGCAAGACCCAAAATGGTGTGCATATTCTCGAAAAGGGTTGTCAACCCATGGCATACCATATATTGTACACGTACAGCACAAGCTGAAAAGCCACCCATTGCGTACCAAACTACTGATGCTTCCAGCGTAACTGCACCGGCTTTCCGCTTAAGCAACAAGTGAATTAGCGCCTTGCTATTAGTGCTTTTTGCACAAATGCCAAAATGTTATTGGCCTGCTTTGCGCTTTCCTATCACTGCCAAACCCAAAAGTTGTTATAGCATCGTAGGATAGCTGAACAGCTGCCTAATACAAATGCTCTTAGCTGAATTATATAGAGCAAAAGGTTGAACCTCGTTCAATTATTTTGTCAGGCAGTTAGCTTACAGCTAAGCTGGATCTAAACAACAAACGGCCCCGATATATCAGGGTCGTTTGTTGTTTAGGAGTAGGTGCAATCAAGCAAAGCAGGACTTACACAAAATCGGCCAATTCCAACCATCTTTCGCCTTTGGCATCCAGTTCGGCGTCGGTGCGCTTGAGTTGGGCGGCCCAATCGGCTAGTTCGGTGTGGGAACCAGTGCCGGAGTTCAGCTTTTCGATAAGCTGCTGCTTGAGGACTTCCAGTTGCCCTAGCTCTTTTTCCAGGGTTTCATACTCTTTTTTCTCGGCGAAGCTAGCCTTGCGCTTAGGCAAGGCCACTGCTGGAACGGGCGCCGGCGCGGTTGTCTGGTTCACTGATTTCAGGGCTTTCTCGGCGTCGCGGGCCCCGGTGTTGGCGGGTTGCTCTTGCAGCCACTCGCGGTAGTCGGTGTAGTTGCCGGGGAACTGGCGGATTATACCGCCTGGCTCCAGCGCAAACACCTGCTCCACCAGCGCATCCATAAAGTATCGGTCGTGCGAGACGATGATCAAGCAGCCCGCAAACTGAAGCAGGAAATCTTCGAGAATGTTGAGCGTGATGATATCGAGGTCGTTGGTCGGCTCGTCGAGAATCAAGAAGTTTGGGTTCTTGATCAGCACGCGCAACAGTTGCAGCCGGCGCTTTTCGCCCCCGCTTAGCTTGTTAACCAGCGTATATTGTTGGGCCGGCGGAAACTGGAAGTGCTGCAAGAACTGCGAGGCCGTTATCACGCTACCATCGGCCATTTCTATGACCTCAGCCACTTCCTTCACAATGTCAATGACGCGCTGCGTAGGGTCGAAAACCAACTCGGTTTGGGTGTAGTAGCCGAACACGGTGGTTTGGCCGGCATCCACTATGCCCGAGTCGGGAGCTAGTTGCTTGGTGAGCATGTTGAGCAGCGTGGTTTTGCCCGCGCCGTTGGGACCTACCAAACCAATCCGGTCTTTTTTCTTGAACACGTAGCTGAAATCGTCGAGCACCACTTTGTCGCCGAACCGTTTGCTCAAATGCTGCACTTCGATGATTTTGCCACCCTGGCGGGTGGTTTTCACTGAAAGCTCCATTTCGGGTCCCTTGATTTTAGTGCGGGCCTTTTCCTGCGTTTCATAGAAAGCATCGATGCGGGCTTTTTGCTTGGTGCCGCGGGCTTGGGGCTGGCGGCGCATCCAGTCCAGCTCTTTGCGGAGCAGGTTGCGGGCCTTTTCCACTTCGGCGGTTTCCATCTGCTCCCGGTCAGCCTTCTTCTCCACGAAGTAGGCATAGTTGCCCTGGTAGCGGTGCACCCGGCCCTGGTCGAGCTCTACAATTTCGTTGGCCACCCGGTCCAGGAAGTACCGGTCGTGGGTTACCATCAGCAGCGTGAGACTCGGGGAAGCCAGCCGGTTTTCCAGCCACTCAATAGTAGCCAGGTCCAAATGGTTGGTAGGTTCATCAAGAATCAGCACGTCGGGCTCCTCAATCAGCACGCGGGCCAGGGCCACGCGCTTGCGCTGCCCACCCGAAAGCTTGCTCACGTTGCGCTGTAGCAACTCGCCGAGAATACCCAGCTTCCCCAAAATCTGCTGCACCTGCGACTCATAGTCCCAGGCGTTATAGGAGTCCATCAGTTCCATCACCCGCTGCAAGTCGGCGGGCTTGTGGTTGGGGTCGTTCACGACGTGCTCGTAGTCGCGAATAGCGGCCAGCGTGTCGTTTTGGCTAGCAAAGATGGTTTCCTCAACCGTCAGCGTTTCATCGAACACCGGCTGCTGGCCCAAGAAGGCCACGCGGGTGTCTTTGCGGGTGCTTAGGCTGCCCGTGTCCGGTGGTTCGATGCCGGCCAGAATGCGCAGCAGCGTGGTTTTTCCGGAGCCATTGATGCCCACCAAGCCCACGCGCTGTCCCTGCGACAGACCAAAGTTCAATTCCCGGAAAAGCCACCGGTCGGCATAATTCTTCGAAAGGTTCTCAGCAGAAAGCAGATTCATAGTGCAAAGGTAGCCAGGGCCAAGCACCCAAAAAGCACAACCGCACAATTCCTCTCATTTGTTGCCGTCAACGCAACCTACTCATGTTGGGTGAAGACCTTGTTTTGGTTTCTACTCAAAGCTTGAAAGCAATCAAGAATGGTTGCCTCATCGGGGAGAAGCCTTAAAACCTTTTCACCACTTTTTCTGACAAGTCATTATGCATCAGCCCAATCGTTTGTTGTAGTAGCTCAACAACAGTTTCGATCAGGGGTGGTAACACCGCCGCATCAAAAGCCGCATCCCACTTGTCTAGATGTTCCACGAGCGGAAGCAGCTGGTGCATGTGCAGATGATCGAGGCTGGGCTTGAGCTTGTGCGTAGTGGCCCGCAGCAGCTTGACGTCGTACGTATGTAGAACTTTATTCAGGTCGTGCACTGCCTCCTCGCAGCTTTCAATGAAAGATTCGAGCATGAGAACCACAAACTCCTTGTCGCCCTGCCCGATTTGGTACAAGAGGTCGAGCTTGTAGAGTGCTGGCGGTTGGCTTGTGGCCACTGTCGCCGGGGCTGATTGAGGCGTCTCCGAGTTGGGTTGGTGCGTGTCGAGCACCCAATCGCCAATCAGTTTCAGCAATTCATCTTCTTGAAATGGCTTGGCCAAGTAATCGTTCATGCCCGCCGCCAAGCACTTTTCTCGCTCCCCCTTGATAGCATTGGCTGTAAGGGCAATGATGGGGGTGGAAAGGGCCAGCTCTTGGCGCAAAACGCTGGTAGCTTCCAGTCCATTCATCACGGGCATCTGCACGTCCATCAGAATCAGGTCGTAGTGGTGGGTGCGCGCCATTTCCACCGCCAGCGCCCCGTTCTCGGCTTCCGCTACTTTGATGTGCGCATTGGTAAGCAACGCTCTGGCAATCTGACGGTTGAATTTGTTGTCTTCCACCACCAGCACTTCTTTGCCCCGCAGCTTTTCGCGAAACCTATGATCGGTCACTTCCTTGCGGGGCATATCGGCTTCCGCGCCCTCCACCAAAACGAGCGAGAAAGTGCTGGCCGTGCCTTTGTTTTTCTCGCTGGTGATCTGTAATTCGCCGCCCATCAAATTCACCAAGCTTTTGCTGATGCTCAAGCCCAGGCCCGTCCCCCCGAACTTTCGGGTAACAGACGAGTCTTCCTGACTGAATTCCTGGAAAATATGGTGCAGATAATCAGGGGCAATACCAATGCCGGTATCAGCCACTGTAAACTTGATTTCTACGGCCTTGGTCTCCTGACCAACCAGTTCGCAGGATATCGAAACGCGGCCTTTCTCCGTGAACTTAATGGCATTGCCGGCCAGGTTTAAAAGAACCTGCGTGAGGCGATACGGGTCGCCGAGCAGTACGTGCGGCAACTCGGGCGCAATTTCCGTCACGAAAGACAACCCCTTTTCTTCGGCCTTGTAGAGCAGCGTTTTTTCGATCTGCGCCATGAGTTGGCTGACATTAAAACCGATCTTCTCGACTTGCAGTTGGCCGGCTTCAATTTTGGAAAGGTCCAGAATATCGTTGATGATGACCAGCAGGTTTTCGCCCGAAGTGGCAATGGCTTGCAAGTAGTCGTCCTGATCGGGTCGGAGCGGGGTTTTGGCCAACAACTGACTCATGCCCAAAATGGCGTTCATGGGCGTGCGAATCTCATGGCTCATATTGGCCAGAAACAGTTCTTTGGCCCGCGACGATTCTTCGGCGTGTTCTTTGGCTTTGCGCAGCTTGTTTTCCAGTTCCTTCTGATGCGTGATATCGAGCGTGATGCGAATAGTGCCGATAATGTGCCGCTCATCGTCATAGACGGGGGCCCGGCTAACCAGCAGCCACTTCGGGCTGCCGTCCTTGCTGCGCGCCGACAGTTCGTAGGCGTCTTCGCCTTCGCGCGCCACCTGCGAAGTTTCCTGCGTGAGCAGGGGCCGCAGGAAATCCTGGGTGACTATTTCGGTGGTAGAAAAGCCGAGCGTCTCGCAAAAAACCTGATTGACGTACACCACTTCGTCCACCAAATTGGTTTCTACGAGTCCCAGCTTCATTTGCTCGATGATGCGCCGGTACTTTTCTTCCCGCCGTTTCAGAGCTTCCTCGGCGTTTTTCTGTTCGGTAACGTCCTGGAATTTCCAGAGATACCCTAAAGAAGCGTTGTCGCTGTAAATAGGAATGAAGTCGCGCTGAAATACTTGTCCGTTTTTGCGCGGTAGTAGTTCACCAATTACGGCATGCTGCTTTAGATTCCGTCCATCCCTTCCGGCCAGCCAATCTGGCTCCGGTGTAGTTGCAGTTTTGGCCGCTACCAAGGACACGGTTTCAACCCCGACCAACTGCTCAGGCGTCTTTCCCAAACTCAGCATCGAGCAAAACGCTTCGTTTACGAGTACCACCCGGCGGTTTTCGTCCTCCAGCAAAATGCCCTCTTGAAAGTTGGCAATGGTAGCGGACAAGCGCCGTTTCGAAGACTCGATGGCGAGGTTGGCTTGTTTTATTTCCGAGATATCAGTGTGCACTCCCGTCATAATCAGCGGGTTGCCATCCGCGTCGTACTTGGTTATGAGGCCGCGGGTCAGTACCCACTTGTACTCACCGTTGCGGCACATCAAGCGGCGCTCCACCGAATAGATGGGCACATCACCGCGCAGATAGGCATTGGAGGCCTCGGTACTGGCCGCTAGGTCGTCGGGATGCACGTGGGTGTGCCAGGCCTGAAAACCTTCCGGAAAATCATCGTCAGGGTACCCGAGCATGGCCCGGTAGGCATTCGAGAAGTAGTCGTCTCCGGTCTGGTAGTTGAATTCCCATCCTCCGTCGCCGAAACGCTCAATGGCTAAAAGCCAACGATGCTCATTGTCTTGAATGGCTTCCTCGGCCGTTCGCAGCGGCGTCTCGTCGAGCAGAATGCCGCTATAAAGCACGCCTTCGGCGTCGCGAGTTGATGCTTGGTATTTGCCGCTGCACCAGCGCAACGGATGGTTAGGTACAAGTAAGCGTCCTTCAAAGGAGTTTGTATCCGCTTCGTTGTCGGAGGGAGACAGGAATTTGGTCCATGCCCTACGGTCATCCGGATGAACTACCGCCATTAAGTCGTTTAGCTGCGTTGGCAGAAACCCAAAGATTTCCTGGGCAGTATCACTGATAAAAGTTAGGCGGGAGGTGCCATCGTAGTTGGCTCGCCACTGAAATAGCACGCCCGGTACTTGCTCGGTGAGGTAGCGCAACTGTGCCTCGCGGGCTAGGTGTGTAGCTTCTACTTTCTTTTCAGTGGAAATATCCTCTAGGAAGGCGAGGAAATAGGGTGGATCTTCTGACGTAGGCGAGGGAGCTAGCTGTAGTTTTATTCGTACCCAACGGGCCGGGCCTTTGTCGGTACGTGCTACTCCTTCATAGTGAAAGCTCGACAGCGAGGCAAGGCTTGCCAGGGGAGTGAAAAGTGGGGTAGCACCACGTAATTCGGGAGGGAGTACCGCCCAGAGTGTTTTTCCTAGTACCTCGACCTCGTCGGGCGCACTGCCAAGCAATGCAGTGAAGCCATCGTTCACCCAAGTAAGTTGCCCTAGCCCGTCTAAGAGTGCCACTGCCGTGAAGGCGTGCTGCACAAGCAACAAGGCTTGTTTTAGTTGATTAGGTGCGTAGCTAGTTGGTAAGGAGGGTTCGGTCTGTTTTTCGGACGACGTCTGCGCGCTTAGTGAGGACGTATGAATACCGGCTTCTTCCATAGCAATAGTTGCACATTAATCCTTTTATAAAGTTACTGAGCCAACTTTATACGCTTTAAAGACGGAGTGCAAATTTAACTTCTTGCTGTTCAATCGAGATAGATACTATCCTCTAAGCTACTAAAATTTAATGTTCCAATACTATCCAAAGTGTACTAAGCTCAACGGCTGTTGCCTGCTTATCGGAGTTGCTGAAACTATAATAAGCTACAATTCTTGTAGTTAATTGTAGCTTTTTCAAGCGGCTTAGCACCAAACCATCTTTGGAGTTGCAACCGGTGATTTATATCACCCGCACCCGGTCCACATGAATGTCGTCGCGCAGGATTTCCAAACCCTTGTATGCGAGCGGGCGCCCCGTATTGTGGGTTAGGTCGCCACCGGCGGCGTGTAGATGCGCCACGTCCAGGATGAGCTGGGTGTATTTTCGTTCGCCTAACTCAATGGCAACCGGGCGGCCCTGGGTGGAATCGAAGGCCGCCAAGGCTTGGTTGATTTCCTCCAGAATCTTGCTCATAGAATCAACGAATTTTCAACGGGCAATTAACAATTAATATTCAAGCAACAAGGGTGACCTCAAGATGAGTTATTAGAAAACAACAACTTTGTGAGCTTGGTCTTCGCTCAAGCTTAACGGTAGCTTATTTAGTTGCCTACTCTCATTGCGTCTTCACTTGGCACCTTTCAAATGAACCTCACTACTCGCCCTATCGGCGTATTCGACAGCGGCATCGGCGGGCTTACGGTGGCGCGCGCGGTAGCCCGTGAATTGCCTCACGAGCGGCTCGTTTACTTTGGCGACACCGCCCACCTGCCCTACGGTGATAAGTCCACGGCCGCTATTCAAGCGTATGCGGTTAAAATCTGTGATTTGCTGCTCAAGCAGCAGTGCAAGGTGATTTTGATTGCCTGCAATTCGGCTTCGGCGGCGGCGTACGAATTGGTGCGCGAATATGTCGGCTCTAAGGCGCGGGTGCTCAACGTCATCGACCCGATTGTGGCGCATGTGGGCGCGGCCTACGCGGGACGTACCGTGGGCCTGATCGGGACCAAGCAAACCGTAAATAGCAACGTGTACCGCAAAAAGATAGACGATTTGGACGCGGGCGTGCAGCTTCAGAGCTTGGCTACGCCCCTGCTGGCTCCTATGATAGAGGAAGGCTTTTTTGCGAACACCATATCCGACAGCATTATTCGCTCTTACCTTACCAACCCCGCCCTAGACGATATCGAGGCGCTGGTGCTGGCCTGTACGCATTACCCGCTGATAAAAAGGCAGATTGCCGAGTACTACCAGGGCGAAGTGGAAGTGTTGGACGCATCCGATGTAGTGGCCGCGCATGTGAAGAAATACTTAGAGGAAAACCACTTAGCGGCCCTGCCTGGCCCGAATCCGCCGGCCCACCATTTCTACGTTTCCGACTTCACCCGTTCGTTTGAAGAAAGCACCCGCATTTTTTTCGAGCGGGAAGTGCACTTAGAGCATTACCCGCTCTGGGAGTAAGAACAGGCCGTATAGCAAGGCCTGTCCAAGCGAACATATACCATTCCATTTCCAGTCAATGCTCAGCGTCGGCGTGCAAGCGCTCAAACTGCCGCTACTTATGATTTAGAGTTTTGTGTTCGTGCACAGCGCTTTGCTCCTGGAGCAGTATCTGATTGAGTTTGTCTTTTAAAGTATCAATATCCACCACGATGTCGTCGGCTACGTTGGCCCAGTGGTTGTGTCGGGAGCCAGCGCTGTAGTCTACTAGAAAGTCGTACTTCAACCCGAGCATGGTGCACATGTAGTAGTAGAAGTTAGGTGTGTAGCTGCCAGCAAAAAACTCCATTACCTGGGTTCCCTCATCGCACCACAGCAGATTGGTGAGCGCCGCGCCGTGGGGCGCTACAATCACCGAAGCATTCTGAAACAAGTGAATCTGCTCGTCGAGGCTGTGCGGCTCGTCCTCGATAACCTCGATTCCATAGGTGGCCATGATTTCTCGTACCTGGCCCTCATTCAGCACCCGCCGCCGACCCTTGCGCGAGAGGTAGAGCTTTTTCTTTTCAGTGGCCGCAATAGGGAGAGAACTACGGAAGCGGTTGCGCAAAAGCATCATATCGCTCAGACTGGAGCACCAAGTCAAGTGGTTATTGGCCACTATCACAGATTCCGCCTCGATAGCCGTTCCCCAGTAGGGGGCCGTATCAATAATTGAGCTTTTGGGAATGCCTAGTTTTTCAAGGAACTCGCGCTCGTACTGCGTGTGCTGCAACGGATAGCAAATTTTGGCTTGCTGCCATATGTCGGGCCCGTACACGCTTTCAATCCGGCACAGCTTGCCGACGACAAACGTGGTGTAGTCGTAAAACCCTTTCCAAAAGTGCGACCAAGGCGCTATCACCAGCGGGTACTTATCCCACTTCTTCTTGATGGGCGAGTCGAGCAAGCCCGCCGTGGAGGTGAAATCCAGGTCCAGTAGCCATTTTTTATTGGCCAACAGCCCGCCGGAGCGACAAATAGTCAACGATTGTATGGGGCCACCAACAGTTACTTGCCAGACGTAGTCGGGCCGAAATGCTCTGATTTCTTCGGGATGATGCACATTCCCCGCGTTAACCGGGGCCAATTTCGGCAGATGAACGGGAGGGGACTGCTTGGCAAAAACCACACTGTCCTTGAGTAGGTCGATACTATTCGCGCGCGTTAGGGGAGCTCGCCACACGTTCTTCGAAGCCGAAAGCAATGCTTTTTTTAAGGCGGTCTTGGCATTTCCGGCTAACTCTATCAGTCTCATATCCACTCTTAATATTATAAGAAAGCAGCAGAGGCTAGACATTCTGCTCATCTGTTGTGCTAAGGCTCCGCTTTCGCCATGAGTGAAATCGTGCAGGACAAAAAATGCCCTTGGGGTTCAGGACATATACAGCTAACTGATTGATTGCGTTGGCAATGCATAGTGTAAGAGTTATATGAATTCAAATAATTCATAAGGTTTTTCTTGTTAACCTGAATCGTATGAGATACAAATCCGGTAGCAATAGCCAAACTCGCAAAGCTGACTCCGCCGATTGGGACCCTAGGATCTAGTAGGCTGGAGAGTTGTTCTCAATGAGTTGTATTGGCTGGCGTCTTTCGTGTTGAGGCATCAAGTTTCGGCCTCGTGCATCGTTGTTTCGGTTAGAAGTACCTTTACTTAAAGGTTTATAAAGGAATTTGCTTTTATGCCTCAACCGCTGGATTGAAATTCCTGTATTGCTCGTTATCACCACTAACACCCACCTGCAACTAGTATCACTCAGCCATGAACAAACCCTACTTCCGCCTTGGCGACTGGCGTCGCAACGTGTTGATGGTTGCTGCGGCCGCCAGCTTGGGAATTGGCCTGCCCGCATGTTCCAGCAATTCCAACTCAGAAACCGCCGCTACAGAAGGAGACTGGAGCAGCGGCAACGGCACCACCGATTCGTACTCTGAAGGTGTTATCACTGAAATGACGGAAGTGCAACCCGGTCAGTGGAAAATTACGGCCGAGCGGCCCGCCGGCAAAGAGCAAGTAGCTGCTGTACTCAAGCATTTCGACGGCAAAGTAGACACCCTGCAAGGCCAGGCACTGCAAAAGCAAATGCAGGATTACAGCCGAGCTTATCCCGAAAATCGGGCTGGCGGCACCGGCATGATGGACATTCTGATGTGGGGCGGTATCGGGTACATGGCTGGCCGCTTCCTCACCCCCAATGTAGGAGCGTACGCCAATCCGGGCTTGGTTCAGCAAAATAACGGCTGGCGGAGCCGTGTCGCGCAGGAGCGAGGCCAGGGGCGAGGCTTTTTTGGGCGAGGTTTTGCAGGCAGCCGCACGTCGTCATCGGCGGGAATTCGGCCCAGCACCAGCGTTACGCGCACTACTGGCTTTGGGCGGAGTAGTGTGCGTAGCACCGCACCATCTGGCCGCAGTTCTGGTTTCGGTAGCCGCGGCAGCAGTCGGGGTTTCGGGGGTTAGAAGTTTAAATTTAAAAAGGACGGATCAAGGAAAAGGGAAGCCTGAGCGGCGAGGCAGTTCGGCTTCCCCTTCCTTGATCCTGCTTTGTTGTTGGATACCAATTCTTTTGAAGATGATCAAGCTACTGCCACTCTCCGGCGATGTCAGTCCTGCCGTGCGCGGCCTTGGCTGGGACTGGGCCATCGAGGACGCCTGCCAGAACTACGTGGCCCGCGAAGCACTGCAATTGCCTGAGGCTACCGCCGATGTGCTGCTGCAAGCTGCCGATACGCTCTACGACCTATTGGTGCAGTCCATTCCCGATGCCATTCCCGACGACCTGCTGCGGCTGCTAGCTATTCCCGAGAATTTATGGGCTGCCATTCGTCATTCCTGGAATGACGACCGGCACTGGCACCTCTACGGCCGCTTCGACTTGGCCGATACGCCCGACGGGCCTAAGCTGATCGAGTTCAATGCCGACACTGCCACCAGCCTACCCGAAACGGCCGTAGTACAGTGGGCAAGCTTAGTAGCCGCTGGTCAAGCCGAGGACGATCGGCAAGTGAATGGCCTCTTCGAAGGCCTACAAAATCAGCTAGCTCACTGGCTGGAACTCAACAACGACCTGGAGCCTACTCTGCTTCTAATCCACCTTCCTGACAGTGAGGAGGATGCGGCCAATTGCGCCGTAGTAGCGGAAGCTGCTACGGAAGCTGGCTTCGAGTTAGTTCATATCTGCTCTGTTGATGCCATGCAGGTATCCGTGCAAGGGGAGGAGCGGGGGGCTTGGGTGGAAACGGAACCCGGCCAGTGGCAACGCTTCGGGTTTGTGTTCAAGCTAGTACCCTGGGAAATCCTGGCCGACGAGGAGCCCGAGTTGACTGCTAATCTCACGCAGTTGCTGCAAAGCCGCGACTTAATCATTGCCAATCCGCCGTACACACTTTTGTTTCAAAGCAAAGGCATACTGGCGTGGTTGTGGCAAAATTTTCCCCATCATCCACTGCTACTGGAAGCTTCCCTGCAAGACTTGGAAGGCCGCTACGTCCGCAAACCTTTATTAGGTCGTGAGGGTCAGAACGTAATGGAAATGAACGATGGGCGTCCTGGGCAAGCAGTAGATGGTGATTTTGCCCGCCAACCCCAAGTTCGTCAGCGCTTCGCGGAGTTGCCACAGGACATTGAGGGCCGTTGCTATCAAGCTGGTGTATTCTGGGCCGGAACTGCCTGCGCCATTGGCTTCCGCCGTGAAGCAGGATTTATTACAAATCTATCAGAGTTTGTACCTCACATCATTTTGTAGCTAAATCACGCTACAAATAATATTAATTACTGCTTGTAATCTGTGGATAAGGTCTGATATAATAGATGTACTTGACTAGCCTTGAAATGACAGTTAATCTGCGAAATTCAGTGGCTTGTTTTTACACAATAAAATCACAGAGATAAATTGTGCACTTTTACTATAATATTGCATTAAAGTATTAGATAGGGGGTAGGGCATAGGTGTTTGGCTGTTTTCATACCAATCAGACAATTAAGGGGATGGTTCAAGCTATCCATGATTCTATCGGTGCCTGCTGTACGGCCAACCTAAATGCTTGGTAGGCTGATTTAACTTAAGGGGCGGGTCTCCAAAAATGTACAGTTACACTTTGTAGCAAGTCGTTTCTTTACCTATAGCTGCGGCATTACAGGTTATATAGCTG
>NZ_CAXTBM010000058.1:0-34320 GCF_964242765.1 uncultured Hymenobacter sp. | reverse complement strand
GATTTTCGACCAGTATCGGGTGTTCACCGCCGGCTACTTGGATGGCGGTAATCGGAACCCGGAAGAATAAAGCAACACAAACGCCAAGCCCGGCTTCGCTGCCCTCGAAACAGTACCATCGTTTCGGGGGCAGCGAAGCCGGGCTTGGCGTTGCTACCAGCTTACTGCCGGCTCGACGGAATCCGAAATTGCAGGCCGATGCTTGGCACAACGGTTAGGCCGCTGAGGCTAGCACTCTTGTTGTTAAGCAACTGATAGGTGCCATAGTTCTGATAATAGATACCCAGCGAAGGAATAATGTAGGCATAGCGGTAGCCTATTTTCGCATTCACAAAGCCTCCGAAAGAAGGGAAGTTGGTTTTCTGCTGTGGCAACGCTGGCACTTTCACGTTGCCATTGAAGACGCGGCCTGGCTCGAAGCCATAGCGCAAAAACGTGTGCGTGTATACTATCCCGTAGGAAATGGCTCCAATTTCTTCCTCGGCCCCAAATGAGTGGCTGAATACCAGCGGCACAATGATATCATGGCGCGTAGCCCGGAAGCCCAGGATTTCGTTGATGTCATCCAGAAAAGGCAAGCTTGGCAAACTTGCGCGTTGCGTGGCAAATTGCAGCCCAATGCTGGCGTAATTGGCTCCCGCCGGACCACCAGGGCGTTCCACGCTGCCAGTTGGCCCCAGGAACTGGTAGGCCGCATCGAATACGTGCGAGCCAAACGCGTATTTGTAGCCGACATCAAGTCGGTCAAGTGCTCCATAGCGCACGTACAAGTCGGAAGAAGGCCGTACTGGGTCGAGCACATAGGCCAACGCCGCTATCTGTAGGTTGTCGATAGTGCCAGAGTATCCCACGGTATCCTTGCTGGCAGTTGCTGCCGCCGCCGACTTTAGAGCCGATCCGGTTTTACTGATGGTTTCGCTGGCAACATTGAACGCTAAGTTGCCCCCGACCCGGAACTCCCCTTTGGGCGTGACCTTGCCCGAACTCACAATAGTGCGCGGGGCGGTGCAAGAACCAACAAGCAAAGTAGCCGCGGCTGAGAACAGGAGAACTAGCCGGCTGAAACGAAAAGATGAGGCCATAAAGACAGAAGCGCAAAAAGCGGAGAAATCCGGTACAAATAAAGTTTTACCAAAACCGGGCCGAAAGTACCTAAAGCAACGCTACAACTTGGCGAGTCTTTCTGGCTCTCTGTTTTTAATAAGAGGTCTTGCCGCCATTTTCCCGAATAGACAGACGCTAGCTAAGGCAGGACGTTTTGAGAGTACAAACGACCGGTAAACTTGATTGTCCATATTCCAGGGAGCCTTTCTCGTTTAGCGTTGAGGTTGCGTTTCATAATGAAATCGTTATTTCACCATCTCAACAGTTACTATTCAACGAATGAACATCCTATACGGAGTGCCAGGCGAAGGCATGGGGCACGCAACGCGCAGCAAAGTAGTTATCCAGTATTTGTTGGAAGCCAGGCATGAGGTCTGCGTAGTGAGCAGCTCGCGGGCTTATCAACTGCTGGCGCGTACGTTTCCGGGCCGGGTACACGAGATACGCGGGTTTCACTTAGCCTACAAAAGCCTAACGGTATCGAAGTTGCGCACGGCGGCCCTGACGCTACGCTCGGCCCCGGAGAATCTGCTTGTCAACTTTCGCAAGTACCGGGAAATGCTGCGCGGCCTGGAATTCGACGTGGTGGTGTCCGATTTCGAGTCGTTCAGCTACCTTTTTGCCAAGTGGAAAGGCTTGCCCGTTGTCAGCATCGACAACATGCAGATTATCAGCCGGGCGCAGTTGGACGTGGCCGTACCCGCCGCCGAGCGCGACAATCTGGACTTGGCACGCCAGATTGTGCGGGCAAAGCTGCCCCGCAGCCAGCATTACTTTGTTACCACGTTTTTCTCGCTACCCGTCATCAAGCCCAATACCACGCTGGTGCCACCCATTATTCGCCCCGAAATTTTGGCGGCGCCGGCTACCGTAGGGGAGCATGTGTTGGTGTATCAGTCGGCTACCACGCAAAGCAACCTGGTGCCGTTGCTGCAAGGGCTGCCTAGTCAGGAGTTTCGGGTGTATGGTTTCAACAAAGAGGAAAGCCACGGCAATGTGCAGCTGAAAGCTTTTAGTGAGCAAGGCTTTATTAATGACTTGGCCAGTGCCCGCGCCGTGGTAACTAACGGTGGCTTCTCATTAATCAGCGAGGCGGTCTACTTGCGCAAGCCTATCTGTGCCATTCCTATTCCCGCCCAATTCGAACAGTTCCTCAACGCTGCTGAAGTAAACAAGCTGGGCTACGGCCGCCACTTCGCAAGCCTGACGGCCGACAACATCAAAGCATTTCTGTATGACCTAAGCGGGTTTGAAGCGGCGCTGGCTGGCTATAGCCAAAACGGCAACGAAGAGCTATTTCAGCAGTTGGCTAAGGTTTTAGCCGGCTTGTTGGACTGATGGTGTCTATGCCACTTACGTTGATTGAGACGTGCTGGCGCCAAACAAAAATCAGTATGTTTCTACAACGAAAAAGGTCCTGCAAACTACTTAGAAAGCAATTTGCAGGACCTTTTCAGTACTAAACCAGCTCCGGGCTACTTTGCAGCAGTTTGCTCTAGAAGCAGGTAGCGCGCTCGGTTTAACTCGGGTTCGGCGCGGGTTGTCACGTCGAGGCGCATGACTTGCACGCCGTTGCCACCGTTTGCTGCGGGCCACTGGGGCAAACCTGAGCCGTTAGGGTTGCTGGTTTTGATGAAGTTGGCGAAGTAGCTCTGCATGGTTTCCGACACTTTGTAGTCGTCCGGCGTCCAGGCGTACACTTTGTTGGTAGCCAAGTTGCCCAAGGCGTACTCGATTTCTGCGGAGTGCACGGCGCCGCGGGCCAGCGGGGCTTTCGGGGCGTTTGGGTCCGTTGATTTCACTACGCCGCCCGCCAAGCCCGCCGTGGCGTTGCCCATCTCGGGCGTCATGGCTGGGCGCGGACGGGCGTAGAGGTAGCGGTAGACCGGTTTGCCACCGGTTTGCCCGTGCACCTCGGCCCATTTCCAGGTGCCGTAGGCAATAAACCGGTCGCTGGCGAGGTCGGTGGCGGCTTGCTCGGCTTCGGCCTCAGTGGTAGCGGGGTAGGCTTTCAGTACGTCATTGGCCTGGGGCCCGTAGAGCTTCTGAACTGCCTGCGCGAACGTTTCGGGCGTTGGTTTTTCCTTGCCAAGCACGGCGCCAGCATTCATTTCCTGCGAGTTCCAGCCTACCAGCAACGGCACATGCGCCTGCTGGCCCGCGGCGAAAATTTCGGCCGGGGATTTGGGGAAGAAGTACCCATCGACGATGGTGGAGAAGCGTGGTGCGCCGGGCTTGCCGGTGGCTTCCAGCAACTGCGTGGCGGGCAGTGCCCGGAGCGCCGCCAGCGAGGTGGCCCCAACCGTCGAGGCGAAGCTGACCCCGTTTTGCTCGGCCTGCGCGAGAGCCGTAGGAGGCTGCAAAGACAGCAGCGACCCGCTCTCGCCGATGGCACCCGCAATCAGCCCTTTCGACAGGGGCGAGGCCATTTGAGCGCTAACAGAATAAGAGCCCGCCGATTCGCCCCCAATGGTCACCTTTTTGGGGTCGCCGCCGAAGGCTGCAATATTCTGCTGCACCCATCGAAGGGCTGCACTTTGGTCGAGTAAGCCGTAGTTGCCCGAGGCATGCTGGGTTGATTCTTTGGTTAGTTCGGGGTGGGCCATGAAGCCGAACACGCCGAGCCGGTAGTTTACCGTCACGGTCACGAT
This sequence comes from uncultured Hymenobacter sp., assembly GCF_964242765.1. Lineage (NCBI taxonomy): Bacteria > Pseudomonadati > Bacteroidota > Cytophagia > Cytophagales > Hymenobacteraceae > Hymenobacter > uncultured Hymenobacter sp. Next base: position 30,565 of record NZ_CAXTBM010000058.1, on the reverse strand, counting down.
GCCGCGGCGAGCCAAACTTTCCCCGTCGTAGCGGGGCTCCGAGCCGTCGCCGGCCACAAAGCCGCCGCCGTAGAAATACACCAACACGGGCAGCCGCTCTTTGCTGGTTTTGGCGGGTGTCCACACGTTCAGGTACAGGCAGTCTTCGCTGACGCCGTCGGAGCGAAAGTTCATGTCGCCGAACAGGGGCAGCTGCATTGCCCGCGGGCCAAACTGCTTGGCTTGGCGCACTGCCGTCCAGTTCTTTACCGGCTGCGGCTCCCGCCACCGGAACTCCCCAACCGGCGGAGCGGCGTAGGGCACACCCTTGAACATGCGAATGCCACTCGGGGCCGCAGTGCCCTCAAGCGGGCCGTTGGCGGTTTGCACGCGGTTGGTAGCAGACGAGGCCGCAGTTGGTTTCGAGGTTTGCGCCATGGCTACTGGCGCCAGTTGCAGGGCCAGAAAAGAAATAACAAGCAGTGTTTTCATACGTGGTGGTTTTCCTAAGAAGCCCTTGAAGATACTTTTCAGCGGTAAGTAAGCCACAGAGACGCAATAGTTGGAGCATCGTCGTTTGAGGTTGATCTAAGCTATGGCAGGTAGCGTGCAAACCGCATGGCCTGTCGCTGCGAAGAACAGCCTGGATTATTTTCGGGCCGACTTCATTTCCTCGAACTTCTGTTGCGGCGCGAGCAGCTTACGGCTTTTTTCCGTTACTACTTCTTTCCCTACTTTGAAAGAGGCGGTTTGCTTGATGTCCAACGAAGAACTTCCGGCCTTGACTTGATACGTGCCTGCATCAGCAACCCAGGCGGAGGTGGCCGTATCGAATGAGGCTAGGTCGGCGGCGGTTAGCGTAAAGGTGAGGGTTTGGGATTGGCCGGGTTGCAGCAGGTTGGTTTTGGCAAAGGCTTTCAACTCGCTTTCCGGCTTATCGAGCTTACCGGCGGGGGCTGCCACGTAGAGTTGTACCACTTCTTTGCCCGCCACTAGGCCCTTGTTGGTCACGCTCAGAGTGGCCGTAATTTTATCGGTGAGGGTGGTAGCACTTAGCTTCAAGGGCCCAAAAGCAAAAGTGGTGTACGATAAGCCGTACCCAAATTCGTAGGCGGGCTTCACCTTGAAAGTATTGTAGTAGCGGTAGCCCACGTAGATGCCTTCCTCGTAGGTGTTTTCCGAGGCGCGGCCCATCAAAGGATTGTCACCGGGGGCGGCGCCTGCCGTGGCTAGCTCTTTGCCCGGAAAGTTGCTGGCGTAAGGTACATCCTGATAAGCAACGGGGAACGTCGTGGCCAGTTTACCGGAAGGCGATACGCTGCCGCGCAAGATATCGGCTACGGCGTGGCCGCCTTCTTGGCCGGGCTGCCAGGCCAGCAGGATAGCATCGGCTTGGCCGCGCCAACTAGCTACTTCGGCCACGCCGCCCACGTTGAGCACCACTACCAGCTTTTTGCCAGCGGCATGAAAGGCCGTGGAAACTTGTTTGAGCAAGGTTTGCTCGGCGGCAGTTAGCGTGAAGTCATTCTCTACTTTCCGGTCGCCGCCTTCCCCAGCACTGCGGCCGATGGTGAGTAAGGCCACATCGGCCTGCTGAGCCTGCTGTTGCAGAGCAGTTGCCTCCATCGGCATTTCTGCAATAATGGGCGCGGGATCGAGCAAGCCTTTGGTTTTGGGAAGCTTCGCTTTTTCAGCCTTTAAATATTGAGTGTAAAGCTCACTCAGCGGCGCCACAACGGTGAACCCCGCGCTGGTTAGGCCCTGGGTTATAGAAACAACGTAGGCTTTGTTTACGTCGCCGCTGCCGGTGCCACCTGCAATGGGGTTGTAAGAGGTAATGCCGAATGCCGCTACTTTCTGGCCTTTGGCTAGCGGGAGTGTTTTTGCTTTGTTTTCGAGCAGAACCATTCCCTCGGCGGCCGCGGCTCGGGCAACGGTGGCGTGCTGTTTTAAGTTGGGCTTATCAGAGTATTTAACGCCTTTGAAGGTGGGCGACAGCAATACCAAGTTCAAAACCCGGGTTACGTTGGCATCGAGTTCTTGCGAAGTCAACGAGCCGTCTTTGAGGGCGGCCAGGATAGCCTGCGTTTGAACCAGCATGCCCGGCATCAGCAAGTCATTGCCGGCTTTTAGCTGCGCCACCGGGTTTTTACCCCCGTACCAGTCGGTCATCACGAGCCCTTTGAAGCCCCACTCTTGGCGCAAGAGCGTATTAAGCAAGTCCGGGCTTTGCGAGGTATAAGTGCCGTTGACTAGGTTGTACGACGACATCACCGTCCAGGGCTGCGCCTGTTTAACGGCAATCTGGAAGCCCTTTAAATAGATTTCCCGCAAGGCCCGCTCGCTTACCTTGGAGTTCAGCTGCATGCGGTTGAACTCCTGGTTGTTGACAGCAAAGTGCTTGATGGACGTGCCCACGCCGTTGGATTCCACCCCGTTGACGAAGGCAGCGGCAATGTGGCCCGTTACCACCGGATCTTCGGAGTAGTACTCGAAGTTGCGGCCGCCGAGCGGGTTGCGGTGAATGTTCATGCCGGGTGCCAGCAGCACATCGATGCCAAAATCGCGCACTTCCTCGCCAAACACGACGCCCACCTTCCGTACCAGCGCCGCATCCCAAGTCGAGGCCAGCAGCGTGGCCACCGGAAACGCCGTGGCGTAGTAGGTTTTGGTGCTGTCGCGGCCCCGGATAGGGTCTATTCGCACGCCGGCCGGACCGTCGGATAGCGTTAGGGACGGAATGCCGAGGCGGGAAATGGCGTGCGTGCGCCCTGCCGCGCCGGGTACCTTTTCGGGTACTTCCCGGTCGCCGGGGTTGCCGGGCGGCAGCATGCCTTCAGGAAAGCCGGAGGGGTAGAAGCCCATGCCTACCACTAGCTGCACCTTTTCTTCGGGCGTGAGGGCGGCCACCACTTCTTGCAGCGTGGCCTTGCCAAGTTGCGGAGCGCCAGCCGTTTGGGCCGATGCCGTGAAACCACCACTCAGTAGCAAGCTCACCAAGGCCGGTTTGTGAAGCCAATAGGCCCGTGCCGCCATGGCTGCGAAAGAAAATAGTTGTGTCTTCATGAGTGAGAATTAGGGTAAAGACGCAACACCAAAGTTGCCTCAAGTAGGCGCTTGCCGGAGGTAAGTCACAGGGTAAGGCCCAACACATACGCCGGGAAAAGCAACGTCCCTTGTTGGATATTACCTTTCGCCGGCGTACTGGTAAGGTGGTCGGACAGTGAGCTTAGTAAGATAATGCGCTTGCGGTTCTTAGCTAACCCACCGCACGCACCATCTCCCGACTTCACTTAGTAACCCGGATTCTGCGTCAGATTCTTATTGACGTTGATTTCCGACTGCGGAATTGGCAGCAAGGTGTGAAACGCCTGAATGGGTTTGCCCTGCGCCTGCATAGTTGAAATCAGTTTGTTTGTGCGCTTGAGGTCGTACCACCGGTCGTTCTCAAAGGCCAATTCGCGGCGGCGCTCCGCCAAAACGGCATCAGTGAAGTTGGCCGTGGCCGTTAGGTCTTTGGCCGAGGGCGAATTGATCGGCAGGCCGTACGCCCGGCGCCGTACTTTATTGATGGCTTCAAGACCTTCCTGGGTTGGCCCAACTGCTTCCGCCAAAATCAAATACATTTCCGAGAGGCGCAAAACAGGCACGTTCAGCGGCGAATCCCAGTTGTTGACGTTCACGGTGCCCACAAAGAACTTGCGGACATTGAAGCCCAGCGGGTCGCCGACGAGCGAAGCCGGCTGGATCTGGCCGTCGGGGTACCGGTCGCCGGGCTTGAAGATGGTGGCCGCCAAGCGCGCGTCGGTGGCCTCGTAGCTGTCAACCAAGTCTTTTTCCGGAATGTTGAAGCCGTAGCCACCCGACGACACCACGTAGGGGTTGCCAAAGAAGCGGGCTCCCCAGAACTCGTTCATGCAGGCGCCTGGCCCATCGGTAGTGTAGCTGCTCAGGCCACTCTTAAACTGCACTTCGAAGAGCGACTCCTGGCCGTTCTCGTTTTCCACCTTGAAATTGTCGGCGAAGTTCGGCCACAGGGTTTTGCCGGAATTCGCAATAACTAACCGCGCCTGCGTAGCGGCATCCGCCATTTTGTTGCCTTGCGTCAGGTATACTTTCGCCAGCAGCGCCGTAGCCGACCATTTGGTGGCCCGGCCCAGGTTGTCACCGGTGTAAGAGTTGGGGAGCTTGGTAATGGCGTCGTTCAGGTCCTTAACGATCTGCTCGTACACCTGCGCAATGGGGGTACGGCTCAGGCCAGCTACATCGGCGGTGGTGGCGGCCGGCGTAAGCACCAACGGCACATCCCCGAAGGCCCGCACGAGATAGAAGTAGTACAAGGCCCGCAAAAATGCCGCTTCCCCAAGATATTGGTTCTGTATCGGGGCATTGGCAGTGGTGAACGTGATGCCCGGCACGCGCTGCAACACCTGGTTGGCCTGGCCGATACCCAGGTAGGCCCGCTGCCAGTGCGTGGTAGTGAGCGGATTAGTAGACGTCATGGTGAAGTTGTCGAGCTGCTGAAACTCGATACCATCAGCAGCGCCCCCGCCGCCGAGGAATGAATTGTCGGACATCACGTCGCCGATGGCCCACAGCGAGTAGTTGAACATGCCGCTTTGGTTGAGCTGCGAGTACACCGCGTTGGTAGCCAGCTGGGCGTCGGTTTCGGTTTTATAGAAGTTTTCGACCGTAGAGGCGTTCCGAGGATCTAGGTCCAGATAATCCTCCGAGCAGCCGGCCGTTAGGCCGAGTGTGAGTAGTGCAGCGTAAAGGGGCTTTTTATTTTTCATGATAGTAGTCGTTGGGAAGTAAGTAGCCGGCCGCGGCGTTGCTGGCAAGCCAGCCGCACGGCGGGCGCATCAAGTGTTAGAAACCGATATTAAGACCCGCCAAAAACACGCGGGCCTGCGGATAGATACCCCGGTCGATGCCGAAGCTGCCACCCTGGTTGCCTAGTTCCGGGTCGAAGCCGTCGTACTTGGTCACGGTCAGCAGGTTTTGGCTGCTTACGTACACCCGAATGCGCTGCGCCGAAATGCGGTTGAGCAAGGTAGCGGGCAGCGTGTAGCCCAAGGTCAGGAGCTTGATGCGCATGTAGGAGCCGTCCTCTACGTAGTGGCTGGAAACGCGCAGATTCTGGTTTGGGTCGCCGGTAATGGCCCGCGGAATGTCGTTGCTGGTGCCTGGTCCGGTCCACCGATCCAGCACCAGGGTGCTGGCATTGGAAGAGCCGTAGATACCGCCTTCCGTGTAGTAACGGTTCAGGTTGTACACGTCGTTGCCCTGCGAGCCTTGCAAAAACACGTTCAGGTCGAAACCTCTATAAGTGAAGTTGTTGGTGAGGCCGTACGTGAAGTCCGGGTTCGGGTCCCCCATGTAGGTCTGGTCCTGGTTGTTAACCACCCCGTCCCCGTTGATATCCCGGAATTTGATGTCACCGGCGCGAGTGCCCGACGTTTGGTAGAACGTGTTCAGGCCATTGGATGCGGTGGCAGCGGCGGCATTCAACGCCCGCAGCTCTTCGTCGGTCTGAATCAGGCCATCGGCGACGAAGCCGTAGAACGAGCCAAAGGGCACGCCGGCCGCGTACCGCACCAAGCTGGCACCGCCCCGCGTACCCTGCCCGAAGAACGGCTGACCAGCTCCCAGCGACTGCAACTCGTTTTTGTAGGTCGAGAAGTTGAGGGTAGTGGTCCAGGTGAACCCGTTTTCGGTGTTCACGAAGTTGTTGGTCGTGATGGCCAGGTCCAAGCCTTTGTTGGTGGCAGAAGCCGCGTTGGTGTTGATGTTTTCGCTGGTGCCGGAGGTGTAGGTCACCGGCACCGAGGCAATCAGGTTAGGCGACTTCCGGGTGTATAAGTCAACTGTAGCCTGCACCCGGTTCTGAAACAAGCCGACGTCAACCCCAACGTTGGTTTGCGTGTTTTCTTCCCATTGCAGATTGGGGTTACTCAGGCGGGTAGGGGAGGCCCCATTCACCAGGTTTTGAACCCCCGAACCGAACACATACGCCGTACCGGGCGTGTAAGAGCCCACGCCAGAGGTAGAAGAGTTGAGGTTGGAGTTAATCAGAGACAGGTAAGCAAAAGTGCCGGCATTGTTGGGGTTGCCTACCCGGCCGTAGCCCACCCTGATTTTCAGGTTGCTGACCGAGCTAAAATCTTTCAGGAAGTTTTCCTCCGACAAGCGCCAGCCCGCCGACACCCCCGGGAAGAAGCCGAACGAGTTGCCGGGCGCGAAAGCCGAAGAACCATCGTAGCGCGCAATGGCTTGGAACAAGTATTTGCCCGCAAATTCGTAGTTCACCCGGCCAAAGTAGCTGGCCAGACGTGCCTGCGCATTGCCGCCGTTGTTGGCAATCTGGGAGTTGATTGGGCCGCGCTCAATTACCTGCAAATTGTTGCTGGTGTAGCCTGTGCGGCTGGCGCTCAGGAAGCTGGTATTGAACTGCTGAGCCGACTGACCAGCCAGAACTGTCACCTGGTGTTTGCCGGCAATCAACTTGTCGTACGTCACCGTGTTTTCGATGAGGTAGCTCGGGTTGTAGTTGGAACTGCTGGTTAGGCTTGATTGGCTGGTTGGGTACTTCGACGAGCCTTGAATGGACGGGAAGAAGGCATCCCGCTGGTCGAACAGCAAGTCGGCGCCCACGTTGCTGCGGATGCGCAAACCCGGCAGCGGCTCCAGTTCGGCGAAAAACGTGGTAACCACTCGGTTGCGCGTGTTTCTGATGTTGGGCCGCAGGGCCGCCGTCACGGGGTTTTCTTCGCCGTAGTTGTCGGCGCTCGTAAATTCGTAGAAGCTGCCATCGGGCCGGTAGGCCGGCGCCGTGGGCGGGGCCTGCAACGCCAGCTGAATAACGCCGCTGAACTCGTTGTTGGCTGAGTTCTCCTGGCGGGCTTCCGAGTGGGTCAGCGCCAAACTGTTGCCAATCTTCAAGATCTTGTTGAGCTGCACATCACCGTTGGCCCGGAGCGTGAAGCGCTGAAAAGCCGACCCGATAATGGTGCCGTCCTGCTGAAAATAGCCGGCGCTAACCGCGTAGCGGGCTTTTTCGCTGCCGCCCAGCGCCGAGAGGTTGTAGTTCTGGATTTTAGCGGTGCGAAAAATTTCGTCTAGCCAGTCGGTGCCCTCGCCTAGCGAAGCCGGGTTGGCATAAGCCGGAATCAACGTAAGCGCGGGCGTCGTGAGGCCTTGCGCGTTGGAAGCATTGCGTCCTTCGTTGTTGATAGTCGCAAATTCTTGGGCGTTGAGCATCGGAATCTTGCGCCATACTTGCTGCACCCCCGCGTACGCATCCAAATTAATGGAAGAGGTACCCGCTTTGCCGCGCTTGGTGGTGATGATGACCACGCCGTTGGCAGCTCGCACCCCATAAATAGCCGTAGCCGAAGCGTCTTTCAGCACGTCCACGCTCTCAATATCGTTGGGGTTGATGGAGTTCAGGGCACTATCGTCGCCGGGCGGCAGCGGAAAGCCATCCACCACGTACAGCGGGTTGTTGTCGCCGGCCGAGGTGATGCCGCGCACCCGGATAGATGTGCCGCCCGTACCGCCCGGAGCCCCCGAGTTGGATACCACCTGCACCCCCGCCGCGCGGCCCTGAATAGCCTGCGCCGCATCAGCAACGGGCTGCGCCGCAATTTCGCGCCCCGATACCGACGCTACGGCGCCCGTCACACTAGCGCGTTCCTGCGTACCGTAGCCAACCACTACCACCTCCTTCAGGGCTTGCTTGTCCTCGCTCAGCGTCACGTCCAGCGCCGTGCTGGCCCCAGTAACGGGCACTTCCTTGCGGATGTAGCCTACGTAGCTGAACACCAGCGTGCCCCCTTCCGGTACATCCAGGCTGTAAGCCCCGGTGGCGTCGGTGCTGGTGCCTGTTGAGCTTCCTTTAACGACCACCGTAACGCCCGGTAGCGCCTCGCCCGTTGCAGTCAGGACGCGGCCCCCCACGCGTACATCGGCTACGCTAGCCGGTAGAGTGGCTCCCGGCGCTTCGTCTTTTGAGCGGGCGGCGGCTGGTAATACAAATGCTTGCAATTCGCTGGCAGTAAGCAGCACCGCACTGCGCAGGAGCAGATTTTTGTAAGAAGATGGCAGCATATGAAAAAGGGTAAGAATGGAAAATAAGAGAGCAGAAGAATAGCTCGGCCGCCTAAAAGCCAATTCGGCAAATAGGAATGAAAGCAGAAACGTGAGGATGATTTGTTTACAGTTGCCTGATCAGCCAGAAACCAGTGAATGGAAACTACCCGGAACAGAAGAGCCGTTAACCTCCTATTTGGAGTTATAAGGCACCAACTGAAAATGCAAAAGGGTGTTGCGTTACCTAGCCGAAAAGGCCACTGGCAACAAGGGCAGGAGTGCGCTAGAACAGCACCCGAAGCAGTAGCACCGGGTAGCAGCAGAAAATCGAAGTAGGAAGATCGGCTTAGTGAAAGGCCGCTGCGACGACCATACTAGTATAAAGGCCTGCTAGGCTGCTAGACCCTAAAAGAATAAAGATTCATGGCGTGGCAGCACGTGCCGCAACCCGAGTTTACTATTCAGCACCCACATAGCGCGGCTTGCTTGAAAGCATAGCCACTGCATTATTTGCAATCGTTTGCATCGGAGGCCGACCGTAAAAAGCCAACGTATACCGTGTATTACTTCTGTACCAACTTAGCATACAGATATCAGTAAAGGTGGGAATTAAAGGAATTAGGGCGCTGCTGATAACGGGCAGTGAACTTCTCTTTGTATTTACAGAGACTGAATGTGTATTATCGGCAGATTAAATGTAGGAATTTTTTTCTAATACGTGTATTTTACGCAATAAATTTTCAAGCCTATGAACACTACCCACGATGTCCTGGACTTTGTTCATAACGGCCACGAGCGCTACTTGCCGCACCTATCTATCGACTGCGTCATTTTCGGCTACCATGAGCACCAACTCAAAATCCTGCTGATTCGCTACCACGCGCACACCAAATGGAGCTTGCCAGGCGGCTTTATTGCCAGGAATGAAACCTTGACGCAAGCTGCTAACCGCATCTTAACCGATAAAACGCAGCTCAATGATCTATTCCTGCGGCAGTTCCATATCTTCGGCGACAGTCCTACGCGGCTCAACGAGCTAGGGGCGCAGCAAGTCCACAACGTCACCTATTCCAAAGTGAACGTCACAATCGACCAGAATAACTGGTTGGCCGAGCGCACGTTATCAATCGGCTACTATGCTTTGGTCGACTACCTGGATGTGGTTATAAAGCCCGAGTTTCTGATCGATGAATATTGTTGGCGGGATGTCAGTGATATTCCCTCCCTGCTCTTCGACCACGAGGAAATCATTGAAACCGCCCTGCTAACGCTGCGTGGTCAAATGTATCAGCAACCTATCGGCTACAATCTGTTGCCCGAAAAATTCACGTTGCCGGAAATCCATGCCCTCTACGAAACCATCCTGGGCCGGCAATTTGACCGCCGCAACTTCCGCAAAAAGCTTCTGACGCTAGGCTTGATCAGGCAGCTTGCCGAGCAAAAGAAGATAGGTCCGCACCGTTCGCCCTTTCTCTATGAATTCGACACCGAAAACTACCACCGGGCGCTAGAGGAAGGTGCCATGTTAGGTTTCTGACTGGGCTTACAATCTCAACTCTTTGTTTTCTGGATGACGTTGCGCGTGAAGTCGGATAGCACCAGGGTGCCGCTGATAGCCGCCCGCTCCAACAGCAAGGTGTCCCAATGCTCGGTGCCTTCCCAGAACACTTGTTTTAGGGCTTGTAACGCATCGGGGGCATACGCTGCTAGTTTCACGGCAAAGGTATGAACCGCCGTATCCAACGATTCTAGGTCGTCGAACAGCTCGGCGTACAGGCCTTTGTCGCGCGCCCATGCAGCCGACCTAAACTCGGTGGCATCGAGGGCTAGTTGCTGGTAAGCAGCCGTGCCAATTTTGCGTTCTACCGCCGGCCCTACCACAAACGGCCCGATACCTACCGCTAGCTCGCTGAGCTTGATAGCGGCCTGCGTGGTGGCAAAGCAGTAATCAGTGGCTGCCGCTACGCCCACGCCGCCCCCTACAGCTTTGCCCTGCACCCGCCCAATAATGATTTTAGGGGAAGTGCGGCAGGCATTGATCACCTTGGCAAAGCCCGAGAAGAATTCCAGCCCCTGCTCTTTGGTCTCGATGATTTGCAGTTCATCGAAGCTGGCGCCAGCGCAAAAAGTACGGTCACCGCCACTTTTTAGAACGATAACCTTGGTTTGCTCGTCCTGCCCAAACCGGCGAATGGAATCGGCTAGATCGGTCAGGACGCGGCTAGGCAGAGAGTTGTGAGCAGGGTGAAAAAACGTAATGGTCGTGATGCCGTGCGCATCAGTGGCAACTTCTACTTTGCCGGCGGTTAGGGTTGTTGAGGTCATTCGGGGAGCAGTAACTGGGAAAGTGCTGTCACCTTAATCTGGCATCCTGGAAGGCAACGTTCTTTCCGGCGCTCAGGATGACAGGTAGGAAAAGGAGAATTAGCTTTGATCTTTCTTCTTGACCATCGTCAGAATTGTGGCTATGGCTACGGTTTCGCTGGTTTCATCGGTCACGTCGACCAGCCAGCGGACGATGCCTTTGGCCACGTCGGTTTCGTCGCGCTTTTCTTGGTCTACCTTTTCTTTCACCGTAAGCTTGACGCCGATGGTGGTGCCGGGGTACACGGGCTTGGTGAAGCGGCACTCATCGAGGCCATAGTTGAGCAGCACCGGCCCTTTGCGCGGGTCCACGAACATACCGGCGGCTTTCGCTAAAATGTAGTAGCCGTGCGCCACACGCCCCGTAAAGAGTGTGCCTTCCAAGGAAGTAGCATCTACGTGCGCATAGAAATTGTCGCCCGACACGTTGGCGAAGTTGCTGATGTCGGCTTCCGTGACGGTGTGCTTGTGGGTGACGTAGGTTTGCCCGATTTCCAGTTCCTCGAAGTAGTGCTGGAACGGGTGCTTGTCTTTCTCGCTCTGCCGGGCATTCTGCTGATACACTTCCGTAATGGCCGTAATCATGCTTGGCGAGCCTTGAATAGCGACCCGCTGCATGAAATGCTCGACACCGCGCATGCCGCCCATTTCCTGCCCGCCACCAGCCCGACCGGGGCCGCCGTGGATGAGCAGGGGTAGGGGAGAGCCGTGCCCGGTGCTTTCCTTGGCTACTTCCTCGTTGAGGACCAGAATCCGGCCGTGGTGCGTGGCGGCGCCCAGTACGAACTCCTGCGCCGTGCGTGGATCAGAGGTGGCAACCGAACACACCAGCGAGCCTTTGCCCATATTCGCCAACGTAATGGCTTCGTCTACGTCGTGGTAAGGCATCAGCGTTGCCACCGGCCCGAAGGCTTCTACTTCGTGCGTATCAGTGAAGCGGAACGGCTCGGAGTTGAGCAGCACGATGGGCGACATAAACGCGCCGACTTTGCAGTTGCCCCCGATAACCTGCACGTTGTCTAGGTCGCCGTATACAATGGGCGTGTTTTTGGCGAGCTCCTGCACTTGCTGCCGCACTTTCTGCACCTGCGCCATGCCGACCAGCGCGCCCATCCGCACCCCTTCGGCCTGTGGGTGCCCCACGGTAGTTTGGGCCAAAGCCTTGCCCAGCGCAATCTGCACGTCTTCAAGTAAGTTCTCGGGCACGATGACGCGGCGAATAGCAGTGCATTTTTGGCCGGCCTTGGCGGTCATTTCTTTACGCACCTCCTTGATAAACAAGTCGAATTCCACGGTGCCCGGCACCGCATCCGGACCCAGCACCGCCGAGTTCAACGAATCGGCTTCCATATTGAATGGCACGGCCTCGGCCAGAATGCGCGGGTGAGCTTTCAATTTGCGGCCCGTTTCCGCGGAGCCCGTGAACGTCACCACATCCTGGTACGTGACATGATCCAAAATGCCCTCGCCCGAACCGCATACCAGTTGTAAAGCACCTTCGGGCAAAATCTTGGAAGCAACAATTTCGCGCACCACCGCTTCGGTTAGGTAAGCTGTTGGCACCGCCGGTTTCACAATGGCGGGCATGCCGGCCAGCAAGTTCACGGCAATCTTCTCCAACATGCCCCAAATAGGGAAGTTGTAGGCATTGATGTGTACCGCTACACCTTCTTTGGGTACCATGATATGATGCCCGATAAAATTGCCACCCTTCGACAGCGCAATCGGGTCGCCGTCCACATAGAAAGGCTTGTTTGGAAACTTGCGGCGCAAGGAAGCATTGGCGAAGAGGTTGCCAATGCCGCCTTCAATGTCAATCCAGGAGTCGGCGCGGGTGGCACCGCTGCGGTAGCTGAGCGTGTAGAAATCTTCCTTTTTGCTGTCCAGATACAGGGCCAGGGCCTTTATCATCCGGCCGCGCTCATGAAACGTAAGCCTGCGCAGGGCCTTGTTGCCTTTGCTGCGCGCGTAATGCATCATTTCGGCATAGTCGAGGCCGTTGCTACTGGCCGTGGCAATTACGTCGCCGGTACTCGCATCGTAGAGTTCTTGTTGCTGGCCCGTACCGGCAACCCAGCGGCCGAGGGCGTAATTTTCAAGCGTGGGAGTCATGGGTAGGATTTAGAGCTAAGGTGTTGGAGCTGAGATAGTAGAAGTGAGAGATGAGAACTGAGAGTTGTGCAGTGAGAAGGTGAGAATCTAGATAAGATTAAACATCCAATGCCCTTGAACGATGTGGAGACGCGACACTTCGCGTCGCGTCGTTGAACGACTGGTACCGCTCTTGCTAAACAACGTCAGCAACGCCGAGACGCGAAGTGTCACGTCTCTACATCGTTCGCCCACTGATTCGTTAACCTAAATGGCCTCTCAGCTCTAAATAAAAAAGTGTTGTCGTTCCCGAACCATGCGGCGCAACAGGGCACTGGCGCGGTACCGGTCTTCGTGGTATTCGGCGTAGAGGTTGTCGAGCATGTCAAGCACTTCAGCTATACCTAGTTCGTCGGCCCAAGCCAGCAAGCCTTTGGGGTAGTTGACGCCCTTGGTCATGGCTAGCTCCAGGTCGTCGCGGGAGGCTACGTTCAGGGCTAGCGCATCGGCTGCTTCGTTGATGAGCATGGCCAACACGCGGTGCAGGATGGTGTAACCTAAGGCTGCGTCGCGGTTGGGCTCGGGCAACACGGCATCCGGGGCGTAGCTATAAAAGCCGCGACCGGCTTTGCGGCCATAGTAGCCGGCTTCAAATAGCCGCTTCTGCGTGAAGGAAGGCTTGTAGCGCGGATCAAAGAAGAAGGCCGTAAACACCGATTCTGTAACTCGATAGTTCACGTCGTGGCCGATAAAGTCCATGAGCGTGAACGGTCCCATGCGGAAGCCGCCTAGCTCGGTTAGTGCCCAGTCGATGGTGGCCATATCGGCAAGGCCTTCTTCGAGGATGCGAATGGCCTCGCCGTAGAACGGCCGCGCCACCCGGTTCACGATGAAGCCCGGCGTGTCCTTGGCTAGCACTGGCAGTTTCCCCCAACTCGCAACCAAGTCTCGTACTTCCGTTGCCAGTCCGGCTTTGGTTTGAATGGCGGGAATTACTTCCACGAGCTGCATCAACGGGGCCGGATTGAAAAAATGGATGCCGATGAAACGCTCTGGGTGCTGGCACGCTGCCGCAATGGCAGTAACAGACAGCGAGGACGTATTGCTGGCCAGCACGCAGTCCGCGGAGACAATGCTTTCCAGCTCTCGGAATAGCTGCTGCTTCACCGCCAGATCTTCCACCACTGCTTCTAGCACCAATTCGCAGTCAGTGAACTGCTGGATAGCACCAGTTGGGTGCAGCCGAGCGAGAGCAGCTTCGGCGGCAGCAGCAGTAAGCTTGCCCTTTTCAGTTAGTTTGCGCAGGTTCGTTTCAATAGATTGACTGGCGCGTTGCAGAGCCTCGGCGTTCTGGTCGAGTAGGCGCACCGTATGGCCGGCCGTGGCTACTACCTGCGCAATGCCCGCTCCCATAGCGCCGCTGCCAATAATGCCGATAATCATTCGCCGGTGAAGGTTGGTTTGCGTTTTTCTATGAAAGCCGACACGCCCTCGCGGTAATCGGTGGTATGGCCCGCGCGGTATTGGTAGTCGGCCTCGCAGCGGAGCTGCTGTTCCAGACTGTTATGAAACGAGGCGTTGAGCAACTGTTTGGTGTAGGCCAGGCCCTTGGTGGGCATAGCGGCCAGCTTGACCACCAACGCTACTACTTCGTTATCGAAATTTTCGTCTGGAATGGCCTTGTAGATCATGCCCATTTGCTCGGCTTCCGAGGCGCTTACTTTATCACCAGTCATCATCAGCGCTGTGGCGCGCTGCATGCCAATGAGGCGGGGCAGGAAATAAGTGCCGCCGCTATCCGGAATCAGCCCAATCTTGCTAAAGGCCTGAATAAACGAAGCCGATTCCTTGGCCACTACCAAGTCACAGGCCAGCGCAATGTTGGCGCCCGCGCCCGCCGCTACGCCATTTACAGCGGCCACCACCGGCTTATCCAACTCCCGAATCAGCAACACAATCGGGTTGTAATGCTGCTCCACAATCTCTGACACTCCCGGGCTGCTCGGATCAGTAATTTCCGCCAAATCCTGACCAGCGCAAAAGGCCTTGCCAGTACCCGTCAGCAGTACCGTCCGCACCGTCGCATCCTCCTTGCATTCACGCAAACGCTGCTGCAACGCCAACGCCAATGGCTTGTTGATGCTATTGAACACATCGGGGCGGTTGAGCCGGATAGTGGCTATACCAGCTTCTAAAGAGAAAATCAGCGAGTTGGAATCGGGCATGGAGAGAGGGTGATTTCAAGGATTAGAGTAAAGAATTAGAAAGAGAGCTTCTAACTCTAATCATAGAATGCGTATCAGCTATGGCACTTGAAGTAATCGAACGGCTCGTGGCAGTCGTCGCACTGATAGAAGGCTTTGCAGGCCGTCGAGCCGAATTGACTGACTAGATGGGTGTGCTCGGACTTGCAAAGTGGGCAGCGCACGGCCGTATCCTTACCGAACAGGTTGAGCAAATGACCGGTAGCCGTACCATCTACAGGCGGAGCAATTCCATAGGCTTCCAGCTTGTCGCGCCCGGCTTGCGACATCCAATCGGTGGTCCAGGCGGGGCTAAGCTGGTTGTGGATGGTGACCTGCGAAATACCCTCGGCCAACAGCCGCAGTCGGATATCGGTGGCAATGGTGTTCATGGCCGGGCACCCCGAATAGGTGGGCGTGATGGTCACCGTTACGGCTTGGTCCTGCACTTGCACGGTGCGAACAATGCCCAAATCCAGGATGCTAAGTACGGGCACCTCCGGGTCCGACACCTCTTCCAACAGCTGCCAGATACGCTCCTCAGTGGGCGCCTGTGTTGCTACCATGTCATGCCCGGATAAGTACGCTGCATGTATTGCAACTCAGTTAGAATGTAGCCAAGGTGCTCGGAGTGCCGTCCTTCTTTGCCTCCGCGCTGCATATACGCCTCCTGCGGTATAGCCAAGGTAGCTTCCGCAAACACCTTCGCTACATGCGCGGTCATACTGCCCTGCAAGGCGGCGTAATCAGGAATGATGCCCAAGGCTTGCAAGGCTTGCTCGGTGGCCGTGGGCGTGGTTAGCTCGCCGGAGTAGCGCCACAACGTAGCCAAGGCCTTATCCAGGCGCCGGCGGCTTTCGTCGGTTCCGTCGCCTAGCCGGATTATCCACTCCGAACTCCATTTGAGGTGGTAAGCCGCCTCCTTCCACGACTTTTCGGCAATGGCCGCCAATCGTTCGTCGGGGCTGGTTTGCAGCTGTTGCAGGAAGTGAAAGTGGAAATTGTCGAACAGAAACTGCCGCGTTATGGTGTCGGCGAAATCACCGTTGGGCTGCTCTACCAGCAGCGGATTTCGGTACTCGGTGGCAGTACGCAGAAAGGCAAGGTCGTCTTCGGTGCGGCCTTTGCCTTCCAGCTCGGCGGCGTACTGGTAGAGGCTGCGGGTTTCGCCCAGCAAGTCCAGCGCGATATTCGCCATGGCCAAATCCTGCTCCAGAATCGGCCCGTGCCCACACCATTCCGAGAGGCGGTGGCCCAGAAGCAGGCTGGTATCAGCTAGTTGCAGTACATAACGAAATACGTGTTGGCGCACCTCAGGCGAGTAGGTACTCAATGCAGTGGTGTCGGATGGGGCGACTTGCATGCGGGGTAGGGTTACATGTGCTTGATAGAATCGGGCACTTCGTAGAACGTCGGGTGCCGATATACCTTGTCGTTGGCCGGGTCGAAGAAAGCGGCGGAGTCGTCGGGGTTGGAGGCGTGCACATGCTTGGATTCAACAACCCAGATGCTGACGCCTTCCAGCCGGCGCGTGTACACGTCGCGGGCGTTTTGGATGGCCATAGTGGCATCGGCGGCGTGCAAGCTGCCGACGTGCTTGTGGTCGAGGCCTTGTTTACTGCGGATGAATACCTCCCACAGCGGCCATTCTGATTGGTTCATGTTTTGGCGGGTGACCTCACCCCTTAGCCCCCTTTCCAAAAGAGAGGGGAATTAGCTACTAGTACTAGAGCTAGTTTTAAAAGAGGGGTGATTGAGTAGTAGAATTAGAAAATTAGCAGCTAGTTCCCTTCTCTTTTGAAGAGGGGGCTAGGGAGTGAGGCCCTCTCTCCAAGCTACGCGGCCTGTTGTTCGCGCTGCTTGCGTTTGGTTGCGTGCGCTGAAGCGGCTTCGCGCACCCAGGCACCTTCTTCGTGCGCTTTGATGCGGGCACCAAGTCGGTCTTTGTTGCACATGCCATTGCCCTTCACCACGTTCCAGAACTCCTCCCAATCCACGTCGCCGAAGTTGTAGCCGTTCTTGGCTTCGTTCCACTTCAGGGCGGGGTCGGGTACGGTTAAGCCCAAGAACTCGGCCTGGGGTACCATCATATCCACAAACTTCTGGCGCAGCTCATCGTTGGTGAAACGCTTGATGCGCCAGTTCATCGACTGCGCCGTGTTCGGTGATTCAGCGTCTTTCGGACCAAACATCATCAGCGTGGGCCACCACCAGCGGTTCAACGCTTCCTGCGCCATTTCCTTTTGCACCGGCGTGCCTTCGCACAGCGTCTGCATCACCTCGAAACCCTGGCGCTGGTGGAAACTTTCTTCTTTGCACACCCGCACCATGGCTCTAGCGTACGGCCCGTATGAGGTACGGCAGAGCGGCACTTGATTCAGGATGGCGGCTCCATCTACCAGCCAGCCCACGCAGCCCATGTCGGCCCACGAGAGGGTAGGGTAATTGAAAATACTGGAATATTTGGCTTTGCCAGAATGCAGATCAGCCAGCATTTGGTCACGGGAGGCGCCCAAAGTTTCGGCGGCGCTGTAGAGGTAGAGGCCATGGCCGGCTTCGTCCTGCACCTTGGCCAACAGGATAGATTTGCGCTTCAACGACGGAGCGCGCGTAATCCAATTGCCTTCCGGTAGCATGCCTACCAGCTCAGAATGAGCATGTTGGGAAATCTGCCGAATCAGGGTTTTGCGATACGCATCAGGCATCCAGTCTTTGGGCTCAATGCGGATGTCCGCGTCGATGCGGGCCTGAAACTGCTCCTCAAGGTTAATTTCTACCGTTTCCATGAACCTTCAACAAAGTTTAACTAACAATCGTTAGTTAAAAGTAAGGAAATTTCTGTTAGTTCACTGGGGGCAGGTCTCTACCTACTGGTCGAAGTCCACGGTTACCTTCTCCGATACTGGGCGGGCCTGGCAGGTTAGCACGTAGCCTTTCGCTACTTCGGTGTCTGATAAAGAATAATTTACGTCCATTTCAACTTGGCCATCCACTATGCGGGCGCGGCAGGTGCTGCACATGCCGTTTTTGCAGGAGTAGGGAGCATCAGCGCCCGTTTCCAGCATAGCATCCAGAATGGTATTGCCATAGTACGACATCTCCAAAATGCGCGTGCTGCCGTCGAGCTTCGCGGTTACTTTACTTTTCTTGTTGTCCTCGCCTACGGCGTGCCCTTTCACCGGGCCAGCTTGGTGCTTGCTGCCGGCCGAGGTAAACATCTCGAAATGAATCTTTTCGGGGGCTACGCCGGCCGTGGTCAGGGCAGCGCGCACGCCATTTATCATCTCCTCGGGGCCGCAGATAAAGCACTCGTCGATCTGGCTCGGGGGCAGAATCTTGTCGAGGAACTGTTGCGTTTTCGCCTCGTCGATGCGGCCGAAAAGCAAATCGGTATCGCCTTGCTCACGGCTGAGAATGTGGTAGACGCTAAGGCGTTGCAGAAACCTGTTTTTCAGGGCCTCGATGGCTTCCTTGAAAATGATGGAGTTGCGGCCCCGGTTACCATAAATCAGCGTGACTTCACTATTGGGTTCGGTCAGTAGAATGGTTTTCACAATGGAAAACACCGGCGTGATGCCGCTGCCGGCCGCAAAAGCCACGTACCGCTTGGCGTTGGCTGGGTGCAGTTCGGTGTAGAAGCGGCCAGCGGGCGGCATCACCTCCAACTCTTCCCCCACGCGCAAGTTCTCGACTGCCAACGACGAAAAACGTCCTTCTGGCACTTTCTTGATAGCCACTTGCCACTCGCCATCAAGCGGACTACTGCATATGGAATAGGAGCGGCGCAACTCCTCCCCGTTGTGCTCTCGCCGAAACGTGAGATACTGCCCCTGGATAAACTTGAACGTATCGCGCAACTCGGCTGGCACGTCTAGGGCCAGGGTGACGCAATCGGAGGTTTCCCGCTGAATACGCTTGATTTTGACTTTATGAAAACGACTCATCGAATGAGTTATCAAATGCTGGTTGGTAGGCGTGAGATGGAAGCTCCAGTTTATAGTCGGTTAACAAACTGATAATTAGCCTCGCCGCTGGCAGCCAAATTTATTTTGCTAGGCCATTCAAAAGAATGGTCATAATATTCCGCTCTAGGTCTTCGGCCGATATGCCCCGGCCTGGTCGGTACCACAGCTCCACCCAGCGCACCGCCGACAGCATGGTGAACAGTGCCACCGATACGTTGACGGGCTGTAGCTCTCCGGCCGCAATGCCTAATTCAATCAAGGTTGCGAAGCCTTGCTCGTAGCGTTTGCGGGCTTGTTTGAATTCGATGAGCTTGTCGCCGGTAAGGTACTTCCAGTCGTTGTTGGCCACCGACACGGCGGCGCCATCTTCCAACATCAGGTACACATGCCGCCGGAGCAGAGTTTCCACTTTTTTCGTGTAGGAGGCATCCATCTTTTCCACCTCGGCTAGTTGCGAGATGTAGGTGTTGGATACGTAGAAGCAAATACTCTCCAGAATCTCGTCTTTCGACCTGATATGATTGTACATGCTGGCGGCTTCCATGCCTACCTCGCCGCCCAAATCGCGCATGGAAGTGCCGGCAAACCCTTTTTCTTTGAAAAGCTTTGCCGCTTCATCTAAAATGCGCTGTCGCTGATTGACTTTGCCTCGTTTGGCCATAGGTAACTGCTGCTGGCGCCTGTGGTTTTCGCTTCCGCAAATGCTCTACGCGCATCACGCTGAAAAGGAATGCCAGCGGCGGTCCGGCAAAACTAGCCTTTAAAAACTAATAGCCGTTAGTTTCTTAAGCTCACCGCACCTCTCATCACAGTAAGGTGGCTAGGCCCTAGTAGCAAATTGCTGTATAGCCTATGGTTGGAAGAGCGGAAACCTTCTCTGTCAGACCGAGCGAAACCAGGAATCTGGCTTTGTTGGCAGGAACAAACACTCAGATTCCTCGTTTCGCTCGGAATGACAACTGACGCCAGGTTTAAACATAACCTTGAACGAGTAATCAGTAAGCGCAGTGCTAGAAGCTGAAAGCGTAACTAGCTAAAAAGGCAATGCCCCGCCAGGAGCAAATTCCGGCAGGGCATTCTACTGTGGCGCAAAGCAAGTGAGCCTTAAAATATCTTGCCTGGGTTCAAGATTCCCGCCGGATCAAATACGCGCTTAATTCCGCGCATTAGCTCTAGGTTGGTATCTGGCAAGGCGATGCCGATGTAGCCTTTCTGCACGAGCCCAATGCCGTGCTCACCCGAAATGGTGCCGCCGAGCTTCACACACAGCTGAAATATCTCGGAAATCGGCTGACGCAACCCTACATTCCACTGCTCATCGTTGAGGTCGCCGCGGATGATGTTGACGTGGAGATTGCCGTCGCCGGCATGGCCGTAGCACACGCTCTTGAAGCCGTACCGCGCCCCAATTTCCTTGACGCCCTTCAAGAGCGTGGGCAGTTCGGCGCGGGGTACCACGGTATCCTCCTCTTTATAAACGGAATTGTAGCGCACCGAATTACCGATGTTGCGGCGGATGCGCCACAATTCGTCTTTCTGCGTCGCATTGTCGGCCAACAAAATTTCACCTACGTCATAGTGCTCCAACACCCCATACACCTGTTCGGCTTCCTTGTAGAGCTGCTCTAAGTCCTGGCCGTCGAGCTCGATCAGTAAGTGAGCATGGATGTCTTCAGGCAAGGCAAGCGGGATTTTCAGGTAGTCGGAAGACCAAGCAATGGCTTCGCGTTCCATAAACTCCATACCCGATGGGATGATGCCGGCCCGGAACACGGCCGAAACGGCCTCCGCTGCCTGCTCTACCTGCCGGAAGGGTACCAGCATGAGGATGTTTTGTTGCGGATAGGGGAGGAGCCGAAATACCACTTTGGTGATAATGCCTAAGGTGCCCTCCGAGCCCACTAGTAGCTGCGTGAGATTGTAGCCAGTGGAGTTTTTTAGCGTGTTGGCCGCCGTCCAAATGATGTCGCCGGTGGGCAGTACCACTTGCAGGTTCAGCACGTAGTCGCGGGTGGTGCCGTATTTCACGGCCTTGGGGCCGCCACTGCTGTGGGCCAGGTTGCCGCCCAGGGTGCAGCTACCCTTGCTGGCCGGATCGGGTGGGTAGAACAAGCCGACTTCCTTCACCGCGTTCTGAAACGCCTCGTTGATGACGCCCGGCTCCACAGTGGCTTGCAGGTTGCGCTCGTCTATTTCCAGAATGCGGTTCAGCCGCTCCGTGCTCAGTACCACGCCGTGATGAATGGGCAACGCCCCACCGCTCAGGCCGGTGCCAGCCCCGCGCGGCGTGACTGGAATGCGGTGCTCATAGCACAGGCGCATAATTTCTCCTATCTCCTCGGCGTTACCGGGGCGCAGCACCACATCCGGGGCGTAGTGCAAGTCCTCGGTGTGGTCGCGGCCGTAGTCGGCGTAGGCGTCGGCGGTAGCGGCGGCCTCAGCGCGCTGCGCGGTCAGAACATGAGTTGGCCCTACAATAGCTTCAAAGGCTACTACCAACTCGGGCGTGAGGGATTGAAAATTCATAATTCGAAGAGCTTATGACTGATTCGCGTATCTTTGGCTCAATGCGAGAATACACGACGAAGGTACATCATTCGGCGCACAGACGTATTTGGTGGCCGTTATTGATGCTGATTCTACTGAGTTGGTTGGCAAGTTGCAGCGGCTCGAAGAAAGTCAATTACCGTAACGGCCGTTACTATTCGGCCCGCGACATGGCCCGCATCAAAGCGGCCGAACGCAACCGCCGGGGCCGAGTGGCAGTTGGAAAGTCGAAAGCCAAGGCGACAACGGCTAGAGGAACAGCTAAAATTGTAACCAAGCGCCGCAGTACTCCCCTCAACGCAAGCCGTGAAATGGTGATGGTCATTGAAACGGCCCGGTCTTACCAAGGCACTCCTTATAAGTATGGTGGCACTACCCGCTTGGGCATGGATTGCTCGGGCCTGCTATGCGCTTCTTTTGCCGCCATCGATGTGCCTATTCCGCGTTCCAGCAACGAGCAGGCCTTGTGGGGCGACCAAGTAAAGCCGCAGGATTTGAAGGTGGGGGATTTGTTGTTTTTTGGTGGTTCGCCGGGTAGCAACTCTATCACCCATGTGGGCCTCGTGACGGAAGCTACGCCCGAAGGAGTGCAGTTTATCCATTCCTCCAGCTCGTTAGGGGTGACAGAGAACAGCTTGGAGACGGATTATTACTTGAGCCGCTTTATTAAGGCCGTGCGACCTCCCTTATAGAATACCTAGTTTTATAAAGTACGTGTAAAGTCGCCATCGAAGAGCACAATTCGAAGTAGTTGTCAACATCCATAATGTGGACAACTACTAACTAGCAACTAGGGCAACCAATGGGCAGTTGTTATAATGCCGTTGAATTGCTCCAGCCCGGAATCATCGGTATCCTCATTGTTCGTACGGTTTTCCTGTTGCTAGCTACTTTCGCCATCAACCGTGGCCAAGGACAATATAGTTTTTCCCGCTTTTTCTAAAGCGGCAATTGCAAAAAGGTTGCGTGTTTGAACAGTGTATTAATTCATTATTTTTTAGGAACAGTCGAAAAAAACTTCTTCAGCTTTTTGTTTGAGCCTGCCTAGCTCTCAAAAATCAATGAATAGCAAGGGGTTATAAATATTTGTTTTATCATATATAATGTTTAAAAATCTAATTAATAATCTTGGTGATAGTATGTTTTAAACTGATTGGGTAGGTACTTTTGTGCCCAGTTTTCATCAATCACTCTTTCATGAAAAACACATATTACAGACATTTCCTCTTTCTACTATTGACGTTGCTGTCGGCACACGTTGGTTGGAGTCAGGGCACCACCACGGCAGCCATGAATGGTGTGATTACTGACAAGGAGGGAGCCGGCTTGCCCGGTGCAACCGTTATTGCCGTACACACCCCAACCAATACGCAGTATGTGGCTCCTACCAATTCGGAAGGTCGCTTCAATATTCCGAACATGCGTGTCGGTGGTCCTTACACCGTTCGGGTAACGTTTGTTGGCTACCAGGATATTAGCCGGGAAGGTGTTTTCCTGAGCCTGGGCCAGAACTTGCGCCTAGACCTCAACCTCAGCGAAACCACAACACAATTGGCTGGCGTAACCGTAACGGGTACCCAGGACCCGGTAATTAATGCTGGCCGTACTGGTGCAGCTACCACAGTACGCCGCGAGCAAATCGAGCGTCTGCCTACTATCTCCCGTAGTTTCCAGGATTTCACCCGCCTCACCCCACAAGCCAACGGCAACTCGATAAGTGGCCGTAATGGTCGTTTCAACAATATCCAAATCGACGGAGCCTCCAACAACGACTTGTTTGGTTTGGGCAACTCCGGCACACCTGGTGGCCAGGCTGGCACGCAACCTATTTCTTTGGATGCTATCCAGGAATTTCAAGTGGTGATTGCGCCCTATGACGTGCGTCAAGGGCGCTTTAGCGGTGGCGGTATCAATGCCGTAACCCGCTCAGGTACCAACGAATTCTCGGGTTCAGCTTTCGCCTTCGGTCGCAATCAGAACACGGCTGGCAAAAGCCCAACTGCAAACGCTGACGGTGTGCGCACTAAACTTGCTAAATTCAATGACTACCAGACCGGTTTCCGTTTGGGTGGTCCAGTCATCAAAGACAAGCTTTTCTTCTTTGTTAACGGGGAAATCACCCGTCGTACAGCGCCATTGCTGTTTCGTACAGGCACAGCAGAGCAAATCCGGACTAATACTGGCTCTGACCTGCTAACTTTTGTGAGCACTGAAGATCTCCAATCTATTTCGAATAAGCTAGGTGAATACGGCTATAACGCTGGCGCAATTGGAGACATCAATGCTGAAACGCAAAGTAATAAAGCCTTTGCTCGCTTGGACTGGAATATCAGCCAGGATCACCAGCTTACTCTGCGTCACAACTTCGTAGATGCCTCGGATGACAACATCTCGCGTAGCTTGACCAACTTCCGCTTTGGAAACAACGCTTACCAGTTTCTAAGCAAGACTAATTCGACAGTGCTTGAGTTGAAAAGCCGCTTCGGCAACCGTTTCGCCAACAACTTGTTGGTAGGCTATTCAACCATCCGTGATAGCCGTACGACGGTAGGAGACTTGTTCCCTTCCATTACCATTACGGCTGGCAATGGTACTATCTCGGCTGGTTCTGAGTTTAGCTCGGTTGCAAATAGTTTGGATCAAGACATTCTCGAAATCACAGACAACTTCAACGTCTTCGCCGGTAAACACGTTTTCACCTTCGGCACGAACAACGAAATTTTCCGCTTCGACAACCTGTTTGTGCAAAGCACACAAGGTCGTTATGACTTCCCGAGCATCAATGATTTCTTGACTAACACAGTTACCGGCACCAATTTCCGGTACCGTCAGAACTTCCCTTTACCAGGGGGCAATCCTACCGCCAAATTTGGGGCTGCGCAGTTTGGTGTATACGCCCAGGACGAGTACAACATCCTTGATAACCTCCGCTTGACGGCTGGTGTGCGTCTCGACTTGCCAGTGTATTTCGACAAGCCTTCGTACAACCCTCGCGTTGATTCGACCTTCGCCGTAGGCAGTGCTACGATAGGCGATGCATATGATGTGAAAACAGATCGTACGCCAAAAGCCCGCGTTCAGGTTTCTCCCCGTATCGGTTTCAACTGGGACGTGCGCAAAGACCAGAGCTTTCAGGTACGTGGTGGAGCAGGCATCTTCACGGGTCGTCCTGCTTACGTATGGATTTCCAATCAGTACGGTAACACCGGCCGAGACTTCGCGACTTTTGATTCCAATAATAGCACTAGCCGTGCGGGCCTAGAACTGACCTCTAATTATACCACCCTGCGCGACCGAATTGCTAGTACGCCAGCTACCGCTGCTAAAGGCAGTATTGCTGTGACCGATAAAGACTTCCGCAATCCACAACTGCTGCGTACCAACTTTGCTGTTGACTACCGTCTGCCAGCCGGTTTCATTGCTACACTGGAAGGAATCTATTCCAAGACATTGAACGACGTATTGCCCCAGGATATCAACTTGGTGAATCCAACAGCCGTTCTGCTAGGTGATGGCCGTCCGGTATATCCTACTGGTACGGCTCGCTACCGCAATACGCGTGATTTCAACAACGTGATTTTGCTGACCAACACCAGCAAAGGCTATCAGTACAGCATCACAGGTGAGTTGAAAAATCAAGTTACTACCAACTTGTTTGCCACTGCGGCCTACACATACGGCCAATCACGTGACTTGTACTCAGGTACCAGCTCAACGGCAGTTTCTATCTGGGAATTCAACCCGCATGCAGGTAACCCCAACAATCTGCCACTCTCGTATTCGAGCTTCGATTTGCGCCATCGTATAGTTGGTTCGTTCTCGTATCGTAAGGAGTACGCCAACCACTTTGCTACTACCTTCTCGGCTATCTATAATGGACAGTCGGGTTCTCCTTTCTCGTATACGTACTTCGGTACTGATATCAACAACGATGGGGGCAACCCATCAGGAAGCTCCAACGACCTGATCTACATTCCCCGTAATCAGAGCGAAATCGTGCTGATTACGGATGGTCCGAACGACCGTCGTACCATCGACCAGATTTGGGGTGAGTTGAACACATTCATCGAAAATGACGACTACCTGCGCGAGCACCGCGGCGAATACGCTGCTCGTAACGGTGCCCGTACTCCGTGGCAGCACCGTATCGACGTTCGTCTGTTACAGGATATTTACACGAAAATCGGCGCTAAGAACCATACCATTCAACTTTCGGTAGATGTTACCAACATCGGCAGCTTGTTGAACAGTGACTGGGGTCGTGACTACTCTGTAGCAAACGGAAACTACGGGTTGTTGCGTTACCAGGGTCTGGAAAACGGCACTACCGGCCGTCCAACCTTCAGCTATGGTGCTAACACTAATACTGCTCCGACTGTGGCATACCAAATCAGCCAGCTGAATTCGCGTTGGCAGGCTCAATTTGGTGTTCGTTACCTGTTTTAATCAGTCAGTCGGCTTCGATAAATGTCTCGTTTTATGAAATTTTCTCTTTCCTCGTTTTTGACCAAACTGACGCTGACTGCTTCGGTCGCTTCTGTGCTGGCTGGTTGCGACGAGCCCGAATACGCTACTCCAACTCCAGCTACCGAGTCTACTGTTGGGCAAGCTCGTGTGCTGGTGGTAAACGCTGCTCCAGGTGCAACAGGAACCAGTGTTCTACTCGACAACACTCCTTTCGGTTCTGCTCTGCCTTATTTAAGTGCTTCAGCTTTAACGCCAGTAAATGCCGGACAGCGGTTGTTCATTTATAATGAGCCAACTAACATTCCGAGCAATGCGGCTGCCGGATCACCGGCTCGGTCTTTAGTGGCGCGGAGTGCTTTTCTAGGTGGTTCCAACTACACAATATTCCTCACCGACCCACCAACCCGTGCTTTTATTGGTACTACTGACCAAGGTGGTATTCGTTCGTTGGTGTTAACGGATAACCTAGCTGCGCCAACAGTAGCCACTAATGCCAAGATTCGGTTTGTGAATTTAGGGTCTCCTGCTTCTGGTACTGTGAGCTATGGCATCTATACTGCTACTGCTTCGCTGTTCTCGGCGGCCCCCACGCGGGCATATCGTGTTCCAACCGTCGGTACTGGTGCTGCACTTGTAAATTTTGCCAACTTTACGGAGGTGGCTCAAGGTAGTTATGACCTGAACGTGCGTAGCGCAACAGCAACGGCAATTCCAATTGTTGGTACTCAGCGTTCGTTTACATTTGCAGCTGGTAAAATCTACACACTATACGTGCGTGGTATAGCTGGCAGCTCTACTACGCCGTTGGGCATCTCGGTGGTACAGCACAATTAAGGATAGAATAAAGCATAAAAAAGCGAGCGGAGATTTTCTCTGCTCGCTTTTTTTTATGTTATCTGCTGTACTTCTGTATGTTATAGTAGACGAATACAGGCGCGACTTTCAGCTTTTATTTAACTAGAATATGCAATTAGAGAGCGTAAGGACTCAATAAATCTTCTTAATAACATTTTAATAACGTGGGCGAAGTTGTGTTGAGCGGTACTTTTGTATTCAGATTTCACTAATGCTCTTTTTCATGCGAAACACCTATTATCGTCATCTTCTCTTCCTGCTTCTGGCGGTCTTCTCGACTCAGCAGGGCTGGTCGCAAGGCACTACCACCGCTGCTATGAACGGCGTGATTACCGACAAAGATGGCGCCGGCTTACCTGGGGCCACCATCATTGCCGTGCATACGCCTACCAACACGCAGTATGTAGCGCCCACCAACTCGGAGGGCCGCTATAACATCCAGAACATGCGCGTAGGTGGGCCTTACACCATCCGCATTACTTTTGTAGGGTACAAAGAGGCTACCCGGGAAGGTATCTTTTTAACCCTGGGCCAGAACCTGCGCCTCGATATTAATCTGAGCGAGGCCACAACGGAACTAGCAGGCGTAACTGTTTCAGGCCGTCAGGATCCAATAATCAATGCTGGCCGTACCGGTGCTGCTACCACAGTGCAGCGAGAACAGATCGAGCGCCTGCCTACGCTCAACCGTTCACTCAATGACTTCACCCGCCTTACACCACAGGCCAACGGCCAGAGCTTTGGCGGACGTAATAGCGGCTTCAACAATATCACCATCGACGGTGCTATTTTCAATAACGCCTTTGGCTTGTCATCGACAGTGGGCGGGCAAGCCGGCGCGCAGCCTATCTCGCTTGATGCTATCGACCAAATTCAGGTAAGCATTGCTCCCTTCGACGTACGTCAGGGCTCATTCACAGGAGCTGGCATCAACGTAGTAACTCGTTCAGGCACCAACAAATTCTCGGGTTCGGTCTATGGCTTCTACCGCGACCAAAACTTAGTAGGTAGCAAAGTGGGCGATTTCAAACAGGATTACCCTGATTTTAAATTGAAGAACTATGGTTTCCGCTTTGGCGGTCCAATTGTTAAAGACAAACTGTTCTTCTTTGTGAATGCCGAGCAAGAGCGTCGGACCGACCCACCTTCGGGCAACTTCACGGCTAACCGCGAAACTACTGCGCCGCCCGCCGGCTCGCAGACTTCACAAGCCAGCGCCCGCGAGCTAGATTTCCTGAGTACCTTCTTGCAGCAGCAGTATGGCTATAACCCAGGAGCTTACGAAAATTACACATTGCGCTCAAACAGCGACAAAGCGACAATCAAGGTTGACTGGAACATCAATCAGAACAACCGTTTCAATATCAAGTACAACTACTTGAAGTCGTACGCAGATATTCCACCGAGCACTTCTGGTGCTATTGCCGGTCAACGTTCGCAGTCGCAGTTTGGCTTGCCGTTCTCCTCGTCTTACTACGTTATCAACAACAACCTGAATTCGTTGATTGCTGAATTGAACAGCACCTTGGGTGGTGGCAAGTATTCCAATAACCTGACAGCTGGATATTCCGCTTTCCGTGACTTCCGGGAGAGCCTTGGTGGCAATCCGTTCCCGTTGGTTGATATTGGAACTTTAAGAGAACCAAGCACCACAAGTACTGCTTTAGCTGGTATCACGGCTACCAACTCACTGACCTCGTTCGGTTATGAGCCTTTCACGGCATTCAACGTTTTGAACTCGGATGTATATCAGATCGGCGACAATTTCACTGCCTATCTTGGTAAGCATAACGTAACCCTTGGTACTTACAACGAATTTTATAAGTTCGAGAACGGCTTTGCGCCGAACTACTACGGCAACTATTCCTTCAACTCGCTCGAAGATTTCTATGCCTCGGCTGGTTTTACCTACGACCGTAACAATGTTAGCGTAACGCCTCTTGCAGCTACTGCTGTTCGCCCAGGTCCAGCGCGCTATAACTTGCAGTACACCACTCCTGGTCAATCCGCAGTTGTGGGACTGAAAGCAGCACAGCTTGGCTTGTATGCCCAAGACGAATGGTCGCCATTCAATAACCTGAAAGTAATTTACGGCGTACGCGCCGACTTGCCTTTCCTCACCTCAGACCTGTTGCAGAACACAGCCGTAGCCGGGCTCACTTTCCGGGATGGAGAACAGATCAATACAGGCAACGTGCCGAAGAAATCGGTGCTGTTCTCACCCAGGGTAGGTTTCAACTGGGATGTGAACGACGATAAGAAAACCCAGGTACGCGGTGGCTCAGGTATCTTCACTGGTCGGATTCCTTTCGTATGGCTTTCCAACCAAGCCAGCAACAATGGCTTGCAATTCGGCTCATTCAGCACCTCTGGCTCAGTAGCAACCACCAACGCAGCTGGTGTCGTTACGAACCCTAATGCTTCTATCTATCCTTTCAATCCGGATGTAGATGCTTACCGCCCCCAGAATGCAACAGCAAACACGGCGTACAACCTGGCAGTAACTGACCGCGACTTCAAGTTCCCCCAGGTGTGGCGGACCAACTTGGCTGTTGATCAGGTATTGCCAGGTGGTGTTATTGGTACTTTGGAAGCCTTCTATACGCAAGACCTTAACGCTGTCTACCACCAGAACGTGAACTTGCCTGGCAGTGAGTCATCTGCTCTTGCCCGCGCCAACGGTGCCGATAATCGGCCGATTTTCTACACGTTTGGTGCTGCTCAAGCTGCACCAAACGCTGATCTGCGGGTGGCAACCCGCAACTACCAGATCTACGGTTCAGTTCCGGCTGCACAGGGTGGTAACACGGCCGCGCGCCCCAACATCAGTGATGCCATCGTGATGAAAAACACCAACAAAGGCTACTCCTACGCCGTAACCGGCCAACTGCAGAAGTCATTTGCGAGCGGTTTCTATATTAGCGCAGCGTATACCTATTCCGACTCGCGCTCGGTGAACGACGGTGGCTCGATTGCACAGTCTATCTGGCGCGACCGTTCTATTTCTGGTGATCCTAACGCTAACGTGCTGAGCTATTCGCAATTCTTGCAGCAGCACCGCGTAATTGCTTCTGGTTCGTTCCGCAAAGAATATCTTGGCCACTTGGGCACTACGATTTCGTTGTTCTATGAAGCAGCACCAGCCGGTCGTTATTCGTACGTCTACTCAGGTGACATGAATGGCGACAACCAAACCTCTAATGATCTGATGTATATCCCACGTAACCAGAGTGAGATTAATCTGCGCGATATCTCCTTCTTTGCTAATAATCCTCAAGCTTTCACCTACACGGCCGCTCAGCAATATGCTGATCTAGATAACTTTATCAATCAGGACAAATACTTGAGCAAGCACCGTGGGGAATATGCTGAGCGCAACGGAGCTACCCGTCCATGGCAAAACCGTTTGGATGCTCGTTTGCTCCAGGATATTTTCACCAACATTGGTGAGAATCGGAACGCTTTGCAATTAAGCATTGATATATTCAATATCGGTAACCTCATCAACAGTGATTGGGGGGTGTTCCAGACTGCCAATCGGACTAATCCATTGACGTTTGCTGGTTACAATGCACAAGCACAGCCTGTATACACGTTCCCTTACTTCACGAATCCTACTCGCGCTACAGATGGTGTCGTGACTCCAGGAACTGTTTTAACTAATACCTTCCGCAATGATACTGGTGGTATTGGCTCGCGCTGGCAGGGGCAGGTTGGCTTGCGCTACATCTTCAACTAAGCCAGTTGTTTAGGTTTTCAAAAAGTGGGTTGGCATTAGCGCCAACCCACTTTTTTTATGTGTATCTGCTTTTTATTTCACGGTTTTTTCGTGCTTAGCCTTGCAGTTTCCAAAAGCAACCGTACTTTTGTCCCACTCAAACGCAACCGGCGGATGAGAATTCTAAAACGGGGGATTAGCTCAGCTGGCTAGAGCGCTTGCATGGCATGCAAGAGGTCATCGGT
>NZ_CAXTBM010000057.1:0-34654 GCF_964242765.1 uncultured Hymenobacter sp. | reverse complement strand
GTCCACTACTGGGCGGTAAGCGGCGCGGCCGGTTAGCTTTTCCTCTTTCGGATCATACGTGAACGTCATGGACCCTTCGCACCAGAAGTAGCCGGGCAGGCGGCCCGTTTCGTTGAGCTTGCGCACGTGTTCGAGGCGCAACCCGTTTGCCATACGGGCGCCCTGCACCTGAAACGTAACCGACCGGTTTGGTTGTCCGCCGACTTCCTGATAAAGCACTCCCATTAAGTCGGTGCCTTTGATTTTCTGCAACCGCAGCACCGCCGGCCACACTTCGTCTGGCTCGCCCGCATCCGTTTCCACTCCCTGCCATACGCCCGTCAGGGATTGGGCTTGCACGGGTCCTGCCAGCAGCAGCGCCACCATGCCATACCAAAAACTGCGTTTCAGTTTCATCTTGCCAAGTAAACCTGTGTTTGCTGGATAGAGTCGGAGGAAGCGAGCGTAAGTTGCTTCCTGCCAACAGCGGCTTTTTATTACCCCAGATACGCCATATCCTCTTCACTCAACTTGATATCGGCTGCTTTTAGGTTTTCCCGCAAGTGCGCCAGTGAGGAAGTGCCCGGAATAGGCAGTATCCAGGGCGACTTGTGCAGTAGCCAGGCCAGGTTGATTTGGGCTTCCGACGCCGTGTGCTTTCGGGCTATTTCGGTGATTTTAGAATCAGCTTTGGGCAGCGAGTTCAGCAACGAGAAATAGGGAATAAGTGGAATGCCGTGTTGCGCGCAAAGGTCCAGCACTTCCTCGCCGCCCCGGCTTTCGCCGTGCGGTGTTTGCAAAGTGGTGCGCTGGCCGTAGCCGTACATATTTTCCACGGTGGCAATGGCGCCCATCTTCAAGCCAGCTTCCACCTCTTCACGGCTCACGTTGCTCAAACCAACATGCAGAATTTTTCCTTCTTGTTGCATCTCAAACATGGCTCCCAACGACTCGGCAAACGGTACTTGGCTGTGGGCCATAGTGCGGAAATGCACCAGCTGGATCTGGTCTTGCTTGAGGGTGCGCAAGTTGTTGTCGATGCTGGTGCGCATGTTTTCGGGCGTGTTGTAGGGCACCCAGCTTTTGTCGGGCTGGCGGGTGGCGCCCACCTTCGTGCAGATAACCAAATCCTGCGGGTACGGATGCAAGGCTTCCATAATCAGGCGGTTGGTTACGTCTTCGCCGTAGTAGTCGGCGGTATCCAGGAAGTTCACGCCCAGCGCCACCGCCGTTCTTAGAATCTCTAGCGCTTCGGGGCGGTTGGCAGGCTCGCCCCACACCCCCGGGCCAGGCAGGCGCATGGTGCCGTAGCCAAGGCGGGAAACAGTGAGGGGTTGGGCGGAATGTTGAGCGATAGTAACGGTCATGGGTAGTTGGGTGTTGTGGCGCATATAATTCGGGATAGATACGCAAAGCCCGAAAGTTATGCCACCCCGTACGCTAACGACCGGGCATTGGCCCGGCCGGTTCAATGGGGCTGTTACGCTTTAGGTGGTAGATAGGGCCGGCTGTTGCTCCAGTTCTAGCAGCCACTTTTTCCGCCACAACCCGCCCGCGTAGCCCGTGAGGTGCCCGTCGGCCCCAATTACGCGGTGGCAGGGCACGAGAATGGCCACCCGGTTCATGCCATTGGCTGAGGCTACCGCCCGCACGGCACTGGGCCGCCCCAGCGCCACGGCCTGCTGCCCATACGAGCGGGTCGTGCCGTATGGAATCTGACCTAGTTCCTGCCACACGGCTTGTTGGAAAACAGTGCCAGGCGTGAATAAGGGTACCGAAAATTCGCGGCGGCTACCCGCAAAGTATTCCGCTAGCTGTTCTCTTAGTAGCTGAAAATGCGGGTTGTCGCTCTGCACGATTGTGGCGTTAAGCCGACGGGCCAGGTCTTTCAGCTCGGTTTCCAGCATGCGGCGGTCCGTGAATTCAAGCAGGCAGATGCCCTGCTCCGTGCCACAGGCCAGCATGGTGCCCAACGGCGTTTCGAGCCGGGTAAGGTTGATGATCTGCTGCTGTCGGCTCTGAGTGGGTGCCACCCCAAACACCGCCTTAAACGACTCCTGGAACCCACTCAATGATTCGTAGCCGCTGTCGAAGGCGGCGGCCGTCACGGTTTCGCCGCTTTGTAGTTTCTTGAAGGCCCTATTGATGCGGTTGAGTCGTTGGTAGGCTTGGAAGGTGATGCCGTGCTGGCGCAGAAACCAGCGGCGCACCGTGGCGGGCTCCAGGCCCAACTGGCGCAAATCGTAATCGGTGATTTTGACGGCGGGCAACTCACTAAGCTGCTGCAATAGCCCGTGGATAAAGGCCGGAGTGGTGTCGCGCGCCGTAAGCGGGGTGCACACTTTGCAAGGGCGGTACCCGTGGAGGAGGGCGTCCTTGGTGGTCGGGAAGAACTCTACGTTCTCGGGCTTGGGCTTGCGGGCCGTGCAGGTGGGCCGGCAGAAAATGCCGGTGGTTTTCACCGCCGCCACAAAGCGGCCTTCATAGGCTACATCTTTGGCTACCAACGCCTGGTAGCATTCGGCCGCAGTTGGGGCTAACAATTCGGTGGGGTGCATCAGGCGAATAAAGAAGTGAAAGCTTGCTCTTGCTGGATTTGCTGGCCAAGCTGCAACTGCCGTGCGGCCAAGGCTTCAAACAGGAAATTGCCCATGCTGATGCGCCGGACGCCCGCTGCGGTCAAGGCCGCAAAATCGGCGAGGGTGGATAGCGCCATCACGTTCACCGGCAGGCGCGAAGCCCGGCAAATGTCGCGGGTTTCGGCTAGGTCGGTCAAGCCCGGTACAAAAAGGCCGTCGGCGCCTGCTGCTTCGTAGAGATGCAGCCGTTGTAGCGTGGCGGCCAGCGGGTTTTCAGCGCCCAGCAGGTAGGTATCGGTGCGCACATTCAAGAACACCTCTACCTGCTGTTCATCGCACAAGCGGCGGATAGTACGGATCGTTTCGCTGAAAGCTTCGGGTTCTTGTTGTTTTCGGCTGACGTTGTCACTCACCGAATCTTCCAGATTTATTCCTGCTACTCCCAGCACTGCTAGCTCCTGAATATGGCGAGTTATTTCAGCTGGGTCGCGGCTGTAGCCACCTTCCAGATCTACGGATACGGGCAGGGCGGTGCTGGCACAAATGCGGCTCACTACGTACCGCAGCTCGGCGAAAGGTAGTTGCTCGCCATCGGCATAGCCCAACATGCTGGCCATGGCCGCGCTGGAAGTACCCACGGCCGCGAAACCTAAAGTCTGACTAGCCGCTGCGCTTCGGGCATCCCAGATGGTAGAGAGCAGCAGCGGCGCCGACTGATAATGAAGCTGCTTGAAGTGTTGATAGGAGGTGGCATCCATAGCTTTTTTAGGCAAAGGAAACCCAAGCAGAAAGGGGCCGCAACCGCTAAATGGACAAGCATTTTTTAGTTGGATTTTGTCCTTGTAGTCATGGCATCAGCAAAACGACCCGCTCTTCATGAGAACGGGTCGAATTTGTGCTAATAGATAGAATGTATTCTACCGCGATATATCTTTAGCAAAAGATTTCATATCCTTTTCAGTGAGATAGGGAGCATCAAAACTATTCCTGAACTTACCTAGGCAAACAAAGTTTGCTTCTGGCATGGTGAATATTATAGGAGCGAACAAGCCCCCGCCAGCCCAACAAAGGCGCAAAAAAGCATTCGTCGGGGAGGCTTCACGAACAGCTAACTCGAATTCTTCCCGAGAAACAAACTTGCAGGCTAGTGGGAATATGGCTTTGATTTGAGCATCAGTCAGGTCAGCAGTCCGGGCATCTCGGCAGGCAATTACAGTTAACGCTTTAACTTTTTCTTTGTTTTCAAATACTGCGCCCTTTTCCTGTGCAACGTTAGCTGCTCTTTTAATGCAATAAGCAACGTCGCTATCATATAGTGTTTCGCCACCAACAGGTTCCTTATGTAAAGTGAATTCGATTTGTTTTACTATCACTTTGAGTTGGAATCCGAGGTATCCCTTTGAGTAACCCGCATACTTCATCGTTGTTGGAAGTACGGTTACTTGTTCCTTCTCAAATTCAAGCACGTTTAATTGGCCTGTATTAGTAGCCTTTAATGTTTCCAACTGTTCTGGCGTTATAAACTCTACAGATGGCGAAAGAGTCCATGCTTTTCCAGCCATTCGTTGCAGTGCTCCATTAACCGTCGCTATTGATTCTTTATAGGCTTGCAGCTGCGCGGGATCTTTGGCAAACCTTTTCAGCATTTTAGGCTCTTCCTGCGGCAAAATCACCAATAAAGGCTGGCTTTTAAGACGCTGCATTTCCAACGGTTTGTCACGATTCATTTCCGCTATACTGCGAGAGAATTGAGCAAACGTGGGAGAAACGCATAGCAAACAGAAAAAGAGAAGGTAAGTCTTTTGCATTGTATTTTATTGATATGATAGAATATGGCAAATATATACAACCAGCGTGAGTTTAGCACAGCGTAACTCGTGCCCGCACATGCCGGGAGGCAGTGCTTCCCCCGCCCGAATGATAATACCACCTAAGTTCAACCTAATAACACGGTTCTAAATTGCCGCTGGCGCGTCAGTGGAGGTACAACGGGGGCACGCTAGTTGCCCAGGCGAAAATCCGTCACGCTGTTTTGCGTCAGGCTAACTTCCTCGAAATAACTCACGGTGCCCGTATCAACGGGGCACTGCGCACTCACGCCCATCCAGATTTGGGCGGGGTAATCATTCTTATACAGCCGGACCAATTGCCAGTTCTTGTTGTCGAGCGAATAGTAGCTAGCGACTGTGCGCGTGTCCGATGAGATTTTCATGTACGCCGAAGGAGATTTCACCACGTCGTGGTTGTTATCGTCGGAGGTGCCGATGGTGCGCACCGAGACAATCCGGTGGTTGCCGCGTTCATCTTGCTCGAAGCAGTGCTTTTGCCAGCGCATATCATTTACATAAATATAAAGCACTCCGGCATTGTAGAGGCCTTTTTCGGTGAAGCCAGGGATGACTTTCGATACCAAAGTGAAGGGCTTGGTATTATCTACTTCAGCCAGCAGGATGGGGGCCGTGTTGTTGGACAGCTTATTATCATTGGGGTCGCAGAAAAAATCTTTCTTTTCGCCGACCCGAAAGGTCATCCTACCCTTGGCATCCACCTTCGTCAAGGTATCGGCCCCGTTGACTGCCTTGGTGAAGTGGATGTTGGCCAGCTTGATGTCGCACGGCTTGCCACTGACACGGGCGGTGTCCTCTGCTATTGCGCTCAAGGTAGCAGGGGCGGAAGCAGCATTCGTGGCCGAAGCATCGGGCGTTTTATTGTCCGCGCAGCTTCCGAGCAGAAGCAGGCCCAGCATCGCCGAGAGAAAAGAAGGGTTGTGTTCCATGTACGCTAGTTAGCGAAAAAGATGAGCTGTCCGGCGCGGTATTGGCTTGCCGCCAGCACGGCAGCAGAGGCCCACCGACCACCTAAAAATCAGGTATGGGTTTAGTGCCGTCTAACTTGCGCCAGGAAGGGCACGCTTAATACCCGTTTTCAGCACGATGCTGAATCCGCTTTTCCCAGCGTTTACGGCGCGGGGCAATACTGCCGCGCAGGTATTTCTCCATCACCAGTACGGCGCAGGGTGCGGCAGCCGTGGCCCCAAAACCCGCATTTTCGATGTACACCGCCACGGCTATCTTGGGGTTGTTGGCTGGGGCGAAGCCCACGAAAGCAGCGTGGTCGTCGCCTTCGTCGTTTTCTACGGTACCAGTTTTGCCCGCTACCGTAATGCCCACATCGGCCAGGCTGGAAGCGTCGGCGGTGCCGCCGCGCTGCATCACGGCCACCATGCCCGGCACCAGCGCGGCGAAGTGGACGCTGTCGATGAGGGTGCGGTGCTTTTCGGTGAAGCGCGGCAGCGGCCCGCTTTTCCCAACGCTACGCACTAGGTGGGGGGGGTAGTACCAGCCGCGGTTGGCAATGATGGCCGCCATATTGGCCATTTGCAAGCCGGTGAGGTTGATTTCGCCCTGCCCGATGCTGAGCGAGTAAATAGAACGGTACGTCCAGTTAGGCGTGCGGCGCGCCTTGTCGTAATACGCCGCGGTGGGCAGAAAGCCAGGGGCTTCGCGCGGCATGTCCACACCCAGCACCGAGTCTAGCCCAAACGACCGAACGTAGCGGCGCCAGAGGGTCAGGTTGTTGTGGCGGGCGGCCACCGTGTCTACG
The DNA here is from genome assembly GCF_964242765.1 of uncultured Hymenobacter sp. Taxonomy (NCBI): domain Bacteria; kingdom Pseudomonadati; phylum Bacteroidota; class Cytophagia; order Cytophagales; family Hymenobacteraceae; genus Hymenobacter; species uncultured Hymenobacter sp. Next base: position 28,493 of record NZ_CAXTBM010000057.1, on the reverse strand, counting down.
GCTAAACTGTCGGGCATGCGGGTGATGAGATTTTGCATTACCTGGTAGAAGTAGGGGTTGCAGCTGTACTTTAAACCCAGGGTTAGGTTCTTAGCCGGCCGGTGGCTGTGCACGCAGCTAACCAACGACTGGTCGCAGCGGAATGCGGTGGTGGGGCTAATGGCGCCCAGCTGCAACGCCACGGCGGCATTCACCAGCTTAAACACCGAGCCGGGCGGATTGGCCAGCATGGCCGGTCGGTTCAGTAGCGGCATGTCTTCGCTTTCCAGCAGCTTGGCGCGCACCCCGGCCTGGTCGGGCGCGGTGATGGTAGCCGGCTGGTATACGGGTGCTGACACTGCGCACAGGATTTCCCCGGTGCGCGGGTCCAAAGCCACAAGGTAACCCTTGCGGCCGCCCAGCAGCTTTTCGGCGTAGGCTTGCAGCTTCACGTCGATGGTCAGGTGCAGGTCCTGGCCTTGCTGGAAGGTGGTGTCCTTCGCCCAGGTGCCGTGCTCTTGTCCTTTAGCATCCACTAAAGGATGCAGGTAGCCGTGGCGGCCGTTGAGCAGGCCATTGTAGTAGGTTTCGACCCCGCCGCTACGCAGTCGGTAGAAGCGGCCGCGCCGGTAGCGCTTGGCCTGGCGGTAGAATGCCTGCGCCTCCGCGCTCCTGTAGCCCAGCACGGGGGCGCCCGCGCCGGTGGTATAAACCCGGCGGGTGCGCTCTGTTAGGGTTAGGTTGGGCACCGAGGTGCTACTATCCTGGCGCACCCGCTTGGCTTCGGCCGCGGTGAGACTGAGCTGAACCGGAAAGCCGGCCGGCGCTTCTTCGTAGGGTAAGGCATCGGCAATGCGTCGCCGGACGGTCAGGGAGTCCCAACCTAATAGCTCACCCAAAGCCAGGGTGTCGAGCGGGGGCCGGCGCGGCAGCTTCAGCAGGTATTGCAGGCGGGTGTCCACCAGCACCGAGTCGTGCCGGTCGAGCACGCGGCCCCGTATGAGCGAGTCGTTTACCACCACGCGGCGCCGCGTGTAAACCTCACCCGTGGTGGGGTCCTGAGTCGGGATGCCGGTCTGCTGGTCTGGTGATGAGCAGGCGGCCAGCACCAAAAACACCAGTAGTAGACTCTTTCCCCACCTATTGAAAGCCGTGCGCATGGAGTAAAGCTAGACAATTGGCGGCTGGAAGACGCGGGGGCTCTTCAGCGAACCCAGGTATGTCTTCCAGCCGCCAATTATGCTACGCACCGGGTATATCGGTGTAAAGGGCGCGTATTTACGTCTCCTTGCTGGTGGGGTTGATGCTTCGTCGAAAGTTGATTAGTTTGTTTCATATGGCACGTTCCCAGTTGTTCAACAACAAGACGCAAATAGGCGTCTTTATTTGGCCAAGGGCCGCACCTCATTTACTAAGGTGAGCAGCAGCTTGCCGGGTTCTTCCATCGGCAGCAGGTGCGCAGAGTTTTCAAACCAGATGCCTTTTTTCAGCGGAGCTTTCACCTGCGCCAGCCAGGCGGCCGTGGGCTCCGAGGGCGTGGTGTAGTCGTGGCGACCCATCAGCATGAATACGGGAATGGGAAACGACTTCACTGGTTTGAAATCAACGTGCAGAAATTCCGGCAGAATGCGACCCAGCGTAAACAAACTGCCCTGGTCGATGGCCCGTACCTCGGCCGCCGTGTAGGCCGGGGAGAGCAGCGGGGCGTTGAAATAGTACATCGAGTTGCTACGGTACGCCGACAGGCCCCCGTAATACTGCGGCCACTTACGGGCAATAATGATTCGCTCCCGCGTGATGGGCTGGTTGCCAGGATAGGGCGAAATGGAGCGCAACTCCCGCAGCGCTACCTCGTTTTTCTGCTTGGTGGCCTCGCGCAGGGCATACGCAACGCTCAGTTGCTCGTTGTCCTGGGAGTTGATGACCTGCCCCATGCCCACGTAGGCATAAAACAAATCGGGGCGCTTGAGGGCGGCGTGCATGCTCACGATGGTGCCCCAGCTGTGGCCCATCAGGATAACCTTCTGCTTGCTGTACTTGTGGCAAATGAACTCGGCCAGCGCAATGGCATCCTGCACGTACTGCTCCACCCGGATGGTACCACCCAGGCCAGTGGTATCGTTCGTGGCGTAGGTTTTGCCGGCGGCGCGCTGGTCGTACTGCACCACGGTGAAATATTCCTCCAGGGGTCGCTGAAACGTCCACGCCAGCGGGGCCATCGGCGAAGCTGGTCCGCCGTGCACAAACAGGATGATGGGGTTGCGCTTGTCCTGCCCCCGCACATACACCCATTGCCGCACGCCGCCCACCGGCACGGCATACGACTCCTGCACGCCGTTGGGAGCTACAATTGTATCCCGATCCGCCACTATCTTCCGGGCTTTGGCATATGGGTCCGACGCGCCGCTGCCCTGGCCGAAAGCGGCAACTCCGCTCAGCAGCCCAATCAGATACACGAAGCCCCCAAGCAAAATGGATAATCTCATACAATGCGAATAACGGTAAAGCCCGCAGGCAGTTGGTATCGTTGAAGCGCAAGATGAAGCCAGTGCGGAAAGAGTTGCCCGATAACAGCCGCGCCGCCCGGATTGCCACACTAGGGCGCGGCGCTGGGTTGCCGCTAGTGTGGCAATAGGTGTACAACCTCCACCTCATGTTTAGGCACGAGTTATAGTTCCGCCTAAACTCGCGCCAGTCTGTAGTTTAGATAAGCATATGTTATGCAAAACACTAAGAATTATTGACCCATAATAAGTTGTCCTAAGTCAAGCAAGAGTGAACCTACACCTGCGACGTTGGAAGCCTGCTCAATTAGCTGCTTTAAAGCAAACTTAGGCTTACGCCCAGAATCTACTGCATTTTCAACTTCTTCAATACATTCGAGAATATCTGCTTTCTGATTGTTGGTGATATCATTATTAGTGCTGATGCGCTTCTTTAATTCACTGATCTTATTCTTAATCTCGCCATGACTAGTAATCTGTATGTTCGTGCTAGTAGAGGCAGATACGATATTAGCGTTGGGGCTATTTGTGATACTAAGGTTGTACTGGTTGGTAACGATAGCATGACCTTTATATGCGTAGGAATCCTCTTCGCAGTATTCAATACCGTGGCTAGTAAGAGTCGCATAAATGCCTGCCGATATACGTTGGCATACGACGTATCCATCTTTCTCCAATCTATCTGCAATTGCATATAACTCATCTCTTGACTTAAGCGGGATATTCTTGGCCTCGCATATTTGATTTAGCATTTGATCCTTTTTATCGGATCCTCGGTCGTAAAGCTCACGAAGGATAGCATCTAGCTTTTCGGCGTGTTTCATATAGTAGTTTGTTATGAAGCATAAAACGGGTGCTACCTCAGCAAGGTGGCACCCGTTTTCATTCAGCCAAACTGGCCTTCTACATATTCCGTCGATACTGTCCGCCGACTTCAAACAACGCATTTGTGATCTGGCCGAGGGAGCAGAACTTCACGGTTTCCATTAGCTCCTCGAAGAGGTTGCCGTTGGCAATGGCTACTTGTTGCAGCTGCTTTAGGCGCTGCTCGGCAGTGCCTTGGTTGCGGGCGTGCAGGTTCTGGAGCATCGTAATTTGATACTGCTTTTCCTCTTCCGTCGCGCGGATTACCTCGGCCGGGACAACCGTGGGCGAGCCTTTCGAGGAAAGGAAGGTGTTCACGCCGATGATGGGGTACTCGCCGGTGTGTTTCAGCATTTCGTAGTGCATGCTTTCCTCCTGAATCTTGCCGCGCTGGTACATGGTTTCCATCGCGCCGAGCACGCCGCCGCGCTCCGTAATCCGGTCAAATTCCATCAGCACGGCTTCTTCCACCAGGTCGGTTAGCTCCTCGATGATGAAGGAGCCCTGCAGCGGGTTTTCGTTTTTGGCCAAGCCCAGCTCCCGGTTAATGATGAGCTGGATGGCCATGGCCCGGCGCACCGATTCCTCGGTGGGCGTGGTGATGGCCTCGTCGTAGGCGTTGGTATGCAGGGAGTTGCAGTTGTCGTAGATGGCGTAGAGGGCCTGCAACGTGGTGCGGATGTCGTTGAAGTCAATTTCCTGCGCGTGTAGGCTCCGGCCGCTGGTCTGGATGTGGTACTTCAACATCTGCGAGCGGGCGTTGGCACCGTACTTCAGCTTCATGGCCTTGGCCCAGATGCGGCGCGCCACGCGGCCAATTACGGCGTACTCCGGGTCGATGCCGTTGGAAAAGAAGAACGACAGATTGGGCGCGAAGTCGTTCACGTCCATGCCCCGGCTCACGTAGTACTCCACAAACGTGAAGCCGTTGCTGAGCGTGAGGGCCAGCTGCGTGAGCGGGTTAGCACCGGCCTCGGCAATGTGGTAGCCCGAAATCGACACCGAGTAGAAGTTGCGAACCTTCTCCTTGATGAAGTATTCCTGCACGTCGCCCATCAGGCGCAAGGCAAACTCGGTGCTGAAGATGCAGGTGTTCTGCGCCTGGTCTTCCTTCAGGATGTCGGCCTGCACGGTGCCGCGCACCTGGCTGAGCGTGCGCGCCTTGATGGTAGCGTACACGTCGGCGGGCAGCACCTGGTCGCCGGTTACGCCGAGCAGCATCAGGCCGAGGCCGTCGTTGCCGGCCGGTAGCTCGCCCTGGTAGCTTGGGCGTACCAAGCCTTTATCTTGGTAAAGCTGGTTGATCTTCGCTTCAACTTCCGCCTCCAGGCCTTGCTCCTTAATATAGTGCTCGCACTGCTGGTCGATGGCGGCGTTCATGAAGAAAGCGGCTAGCTGCGCGGCCGGGCCGTTGATGGTCATCGACACCGAGGTGCTCGGGTTGGCGAGGTTGAAGCCGGAATACAACTTCTTGGCGTCGTCGAGGCAGGCGATGCTTACCCCGGCGTTACCGATTTTGCCGTAGATGTCGGGCCGGTGGTCCGGGTCCTCACCGTAGAGCGTCACCGAGTCGAAGGCCGTGCTCAGGCGCTTGGCCGGCAAGCCCGCCGACACGTAGTGGAAGCGGCGGTTGGTGCGCTCGGGGCCGCCTTCGCCCGCAAACATGCGGGTGGGGTCTTCGCCTTCGCGTTTGAAAGGGAACACGCCGGCGGTGTAGGGGAATTCGCCGGGCACGTTTTCCTGGAGCTGCCAGCGCAGCAAGTCGCCCCACGCCGTGTAGCGGGGGAGGCTGACCTTCGGAATCTGCTGGTTGGAGAGGCTGGTGGTGTGCGTCTGGATGCGGATTTCCTTGTCGCGTACCTTGAACACAAACTCCGGCGCTTTGTAGGCGGCTACTTTTTGCGGCCAGGCCTCCAGAAGTTTCCAGTTCTGTCCGTCCAGCCGAAGCTTGACCTCTTCGAAGGTGCTCTCCAGGCCGGCCACGAGTGCTGCTGGTGCGACTCCGTGGCTGCCGTTCCCAGCGCCAGATCCTCCAGATTGCTGCTGTCCGAAGTTGGCTCCGAGGCTTTCAACGGCTCCGATGGCTTCCCGGATTCCGAAGAGCTGCTGGGCCACTGCCGATTGTTTATCAACCCACTGGTCATATTGATGGATGGTTTCGGTGATTTCGGAAAGGTACCGCGTGCGGTGCGGCGGAATGATGTAAATCTTCTCGGAGTCCTCCTTCGAGGTTTCGAGCTGTGAGGCGAAGGGCACGCCGGTTTTCTGTTCTACGGTAGCGAGCAGCGCCCGGTACAGCCGGTTCATGCCGGGGTCGTTGAACTGCGAGGCGATGGTACCAAACACGGGCATGTCGTCCAGCGGCTTGTCCCACAGGCCGTGGTTGCGCTGGTACTGCTTGCGCACGTCGCGCAGCGCATCCAGCGCCCCGCGCTTGTCGAACTTGTTGAGGGCAATAACATCGGCGAAATCGAGCATGTCGATTTTCTCTAGCTGCGTGGCCGCGCCGTACTCGGGCGTCATCACATAGAGGCTAGCGTCGGAATGCTCGATGATTTCGGTATCAGACTGGCCGATGCCGGAGGTTTCCAGGATAATCAGGTCGAAGTCGGCGGCGCGCACCACGTCCACTGCGTCCTGCACGTACTTGCTCAGCGCAAGGTTGCTCTGGCGCGTAGCGAGGCTGCGCATGTACACCCGCGGCGAGTTGATGGCATTCATCCGAATACGGTCGCCTAAAAGGGCGCCGCCGGTTTTGCGCTTGCTCGGGTCCACGGATATAATGGCAATGGTCTTCTCGGGGAAGTCCATCAGGAAGCGCCGTACCAGCTCATCCACCAACGACGACTTACCTGCGCCACCCGTACCGGTGATGCCCAGAATAGGCGCTTTCTTGCTTTCGGTAGGAGTGGAGTCGATACGCTGATCGGCCTCGCCTTCGGATTTCTGGAACTCGGAAATCAGCTGGCCTTTCACCCGCTCGAACTCCTGCGGGAAGTTCTCGGCGGCCGAAATCAGGCGGCCGATGCTGCGGGCGTCTTTCTCTTTTACGTGGCCGGCTTCGCCGTTCAGGTTCTTGCCGGTCGGGAAATCAGCGCGTTCCAGCAAATCGTTGATCATGCCCTGTAACCCCATGGCGCGGCCATCGTCGGGGGAGTAGATGCGGGTGATGCCATGCTTTTGCAACTCCTCGATTTCGGAGGGCAAAATCACGCCGCCACCGCCGCCGAAGATCTTAATGTGACCCGCGCCGCGCTCCTGAAGCAGGTCGTACATGTACTTGAAGTACTCGTTGTGGCCGCCTTGGTAGGAGGTAATGGCAATGGCCTGCGCATCTTCCTGAATGGCGCAATCCACGATTTCCTGCACCGAGCGGTTGTGGCCCAGGTGAATAACTTCGGCGCCACTGCTCTGGATAATGCGGCGCATGATGTTGATGGCGGCGTCGTGCCCATCAAAGAGGGCCGCCGCCGTCACGATACGAACGTGGTTTATAGGCTTATACGGAGCTACGGGAGCTGCTTGCATCGCGGGTGGGAATTGGGTGGAATTTGGGGCAGCAAAGGTACGAAAAAAGCCCCGGCGCGGCGGGCCGGGGCTTTATGTTCGATGTAGTGAGAATTATTCCGATAAGAAAAATTACAACTTTCTTATGGCGATATGTGATGGCAGGTAAGTATTAAGCGGAACATTTAATTGCTGAGCTATATTCTGAGCATACTCTAGAGCTACTTGTAATTCAGATAATGGCACCGTCTTGATGATAAAACCCGTGTTAGACTCTGCAACAGATAACATTATTACTAACTCCTCGTCGCGCTTGTTCGCATCATTCCAGATGCCCCAACTAGTTCTGGAAGAAGGCGTCTCGTTGTGGCTGATTGTAGAAAAATATTTGAGCGTAATTCCCACAATAGGCGGCAGCGGCTTCCATCTGCCCAATGAATATCCCAGTGCAGTATAGTAGGTGCGCTGAACTCCCCGAACTAGATCTATTTCGAGGCCCGATTGCACAAGCCAAGTCGCACCTACCGAAACCAACGCAACGCCAGCAGATAGTATTGGCCTACAGCCAAGTAGAAGTAAAGCAATGAATATGACAATTGGAGCAAAGAATGTCAAGCCTGCTATGGGAGCTTTGGTAACACGAAGTAGCAATGGACGATTAGAATATAGTAACCATAAAGAAAGTCTGCTGTGAGTTTACCCATATTCTACCGCAATTCCACCAGCCGCAGCCGAAATCCCAGCAGTTCTGCTCGCCAGCAAGCTCGTCCTTAAAGTCCGGCACCTCTATTGGTTCCGTTTGGTCGGAATGGTGGACAGACGATGTTTGAATTCCGATGCCCTAACAGCTACACCAGCGGCGGAGTCAAAGGATTAATAACTCAGTTTCTGTAAGGTCCCGTCGCCGTTGCTTAGCACGTAGTACGTTCGGTCGTTGACGCGCTCAATATCGATGGGCCTGTCTAGACTGCTCAGTAGGGCTGCGCCTTCGCTGTTGGCTATACGGCCGCTTCGTACTACAAAACCAGGAGGGGGAGGGGAAAAGGCAAACTGCCCATATTCAATTACGATAGGATGGTTGTTGGCTGTTAAAACCACGTCGGTTAAGGTTGTAAAGCCGCTCCGGAACTCACTAACAGCGCCCGTCATACTCACCTGAAATATTTTCGCGGTGCCCGTCACAAACGGCGCTCCACTAAGGGTGCTGACCAGAAACTTCTGCCCATCATGGACGATGCCCGTAGGAACGGGTTCCGCCGTGGGCGTAACGTTCGGGAACCGCGCAAACACGCTCAGGGCCTTCGTAGTGCTAACGCGTTTGATGATGGCATTCGCTCCCGAATCGACAATGTATAAATTGCCATCCGGGCCGAAAGTCAGATTGTAGAGGTTGGTGTTGACGGGAGTGGTGAGCCTTTGAGCCCGCACAAAAGTGCCAATATCCTCACTTGCCAAGTTCTGCGCCACAAGGGGCGTGTCTCCGGGCCTGAAGTTGGATACGTTAACGACGTAGAGCTTACCCGTGCCGCCTTCGAGCACGTAGAGCGTTCCGTCACGATAAAGGAGATGGCTGATGCCCTCGACGCTACCGTTCGCAATAACAGAGATAAACCCTGTTATAACGGGATATACCCTCCCATCCGTGGTAATCAGCGAGACCTGGGCATCATTCTGGCCTGTCCCGCTTTCTGTCACCCAGACCTGCCCACGCCTATCCACGCTCATGCCGATGGGCCGCGTAAGGTTTTGCACAAAGGGCGCCGCCGTGAACTGGATTGGATCTGGTACGGGCGGATTGTCGTCATCGTCCTGACAACTGGTCGCCATACCGAGCGCTAGCAGCGCCAATAGGGGGTATGATTTCAACTGCATGGTAAAGGAAGTATAGTTTAGATAAATATAGTATTAAATATTATGGATATATAATGTTGATCCGCATGTTTCATTTAAAAGCCAAGCGGTTAAGCGCAGGCCGTGCCAAATAACACCAGCAGCTTGAGCTTACCGCCGCAACTTCGTTGGCCGTAGTTGAAACCCCGGCAGCCCGTCCTCACCGGAAAGCTTGCACTACTTCCAGCTCTGGCCAGCCAAGCCGATAGTTGGGCGCCGTTTCCGTTTCGGGCACCAGCCGCCCCGCCAGTAAGGCGCCATTGCCGAGTTAGTCAAGCATCTTCACTTGCAGGTTTTCAGTGAAATCCGGGGCATTGCAGAAAGTTGCCGATTTGCTAGTGAAACAAAAACGCCGAACCAAGGCCCGGCGTTGAGGTGGTCTTACTTTGCCGCCTGTTTCTCGAGTTCCTGCAATAGTTCATTGGCGGCCTCCTCGATATCCGTGTAGCCTTGCTGGGCAGCGCGCTCTTTGGCGGCAATGAGGCCGTCGCGGTGCACAGTTTTGAAGTCGCCATAGGGAAAGTGGTAGCGGCCCTTGGTGTTTTCGCCCTTGCTCATATCCAAACCCAAGTGCCACTGACCGTACTCTTCAACTTCGTGCTTATTCAGAAACTCGTTTTCGGCGCTGGTATTGGGGTTGTGCTGGCCCCAATGGCCTTCGTCGTGTTGAAGCTTGCCCTCCTCTATGAGCCGCTGGGCAAACTTCACGGCGGCGGGGTTCAGTTGAATGCTCATGTGCGTAGAAGTTAAGTTGAAAGTAGCCAGCCAATCGGTCCGCCTTCATTTACGCACGCTTACCTCGCAAGGTGATGTTTGTACTGGATATTCTGTGTGTTATACATAAAGCGGATTGCAGTATGGTACAGAACGCAAATAGCCGGACCACCTACAGGCAGCCCGGCTCTTTACAGCAAGCACTCGGTGAAAAACTAGGCCGGAATCAGATTGTGCGGATTGATGACGAACTTCTTCGCCACGCCGCTATCAAACTCGGCATAGCCTTCGGGAGCCTGATCGAGGGTAATGACCTCCACGTTTACGGCTTTGGCAATCTGTACTTTGTCGTACAAAATAGCCTGCATCAGTTGGCGGTTGTAGCTCATTACGGGCGTTTGGCCGGTGTGGAAGGAGTGGCTTTTGGCCCAGCCCAAGCCGAACCGGATGGAAAGGCTGCCTTTTTGCGCAGCTTTGTCCTCGGCGCCAGGGTCCTCGGTCACGTAGAGGCCCGGAATACCGATAGAGCCACCAGCGCGAGTGATTTCCATCAGCGAATTAAGCACGGCGGCGGGTACTTCCTTCTTGGAATCAGTGCCGTGGCCACTGGCCTCGAACCCGACGCAGTCTACGGCGCAGTCAATTTCGGGGACGCCCAGAATCTGGGTGATTTGTTCCGCTAAAGTGGCATCCAGGGTCAGATCCACAGTTTCGCAGCCGAAGGAGCGGGCGTGGGCCAACCGGGCCTTGTTCATGTCACCTACAATCACGACGGCGGCGCCCAGCAGCTGGGCCGAGGCCGCGGCGGCCAGGCCTACGGGCCCGGCTCCGGCGATGTACACGGTTGTGCCAGGGCCTACGCCGGCCTTCACGGCGCCGTGAAAACCCGTCGGAAAAATGTCGCTCAGCATGGTTAAATCCCGGATTTTCTCCATTGCTTGGTCCTTGTTCGGAAACTTAAGCAAGTTGAAATCAGCGTACGGCACCATTACATATTCGGCTTGGCCACCAACCCAGCCGCCCATATCTACGTAGCCATACGCGCCGCCCGCGCGTCCTTCGTTCACGGTCAGGCAGATGCCGGTTTTCATTTCCTTACAGGTACGGCATCGGCCGCAGGCCACATTGAATGGCACCGACACCAAGTCGCCTGGCTTAAGAAACTCCACGTCGGCTCCAACTTCTATTACCTCGCCCGTGATTTCGTGGCCTAACACCAACCCGGCGGGGGCGGTAGTCCGGCCGCGCACCATGTGCTGGTCGGAACCGCAAATATTAGTGGAAACCACCTTCAGAATCACACCGTGCGTGATGTTGCGGCCCTTGGGATTCTTTAGCTCTGGGAAAGCTATATCCTGAACCTCGACTTTGCCGGGTCCCAGATACACTACGCCTCTATTGTCAGCCATCGGATGTAAGGTTAGATCGTGAAGTAGGTTGCCGTTCAGGCGAAACTATTGGCTCTGCAAGGCCTGCACGCCCGCTTCGGCTACCGCGTGGTCGTCCTCAACTGTGCTCCCCGAGACGCCGATGGCGCCAAAAATCTGACCCTCACTATTCCGAAGAGGAATGCCGCCGGGGAAAGTAATGAGGCCACCGTTGGAATGCTCGATGTTGTAGAGCGGTCCGCCCGGCTGCGATGCTTGGCCTAAGTCGCCGGTAGGCATATCAAAGAAGCGAGCCGTTTTGGCTTTTTTGATGGAAATGTCGAGTGAGCCTAACCAAGCATCATCCATGCGGATAAAAGCCACCAAGTTGGCGCCCGAGTCGACCACGGCAATGTTCATTTTAACGCCCATTTCAAGGCATTTTTCGTGCGCGGCCTGTACGGCCGTTTGTGCTTGTTTGAGGGTGATACCCATAATGGTTGTGGGGTTAATAAGGAAAGAATACCCCATCAACAACGTTATTTCGTGGGTGACGGTCAACTACCAGCTCATGTTTGCGACAATTCATCTCCTTTTTGCGAGAATAGTATAGCTCGGCTGCCTGCTTTGCCAACGCTGTTAGTTGCACTGACTCCGAGCGTATCCTCGCACTCGGCCAGTAGCTGCCAGCGAAAGATAACCGGACCACGTTCAGGGTAGAATTGGGCTGTAAGAGGCGGATGCTGGACGCCACCAAGGCAGCGCTGCTAGCTTTTCCAGCCCGCTTTGTCTACCTTTACAGTTGCAAAAAACCGCCTCTAGTGAAGAACATCCGCAATTTCTGCATCATTGCCCACATCGACCACGGCAAGAGTACCCTGGCCGACCGCCTGTTGGAGTTCACCAGTACCGTGGCCAAGCGCGACATGCAGGCCCAACTGCTCGACAACATGGACTTGGAGCGGGAGCGGGGCATCACCATCAAAAGCCACGCTATTCAGATGCAGTACCCCTACAAAGGGGAAGTCTACACGCTGAACCTGATTGATACGCCCGGCCACGTCGATTTCAGCTACGAAGTATCACGCAGCATTGCCGCCTGTGAAGGCGCCCTACTCATTGTTGATGCTTCGCAAGGTATCGAGGCCCAGACCATTTCCAACCTGTACCTGGCCATCGGAGCTGATCTGACGATCATTCCGGTGCTCAACAAGATCGACTTGCCCCATGCTATGCCGGAAGAGGTTTCCGACGAAATTGTGGATCTTATTGGCTGTGATATCGAAGATATAATTCATGCATCCGGTAAAACCGGCATTGGCATCGAAGACATCTTAAACGCTATTATCGAGCGGGTTCCCGCGCCCAAAGGCGACCCGGAGGCCCCCCTGCAAGCCCTGATTTTCGATTCTGTTTTCAACTCGTACCGCGGCATTGAGGTGTTGTTTCGCATCAAGAACGGCACCATGCGCAAAGGCGACAAGCTGCGCTTCATGGCCACGGGTAAAGAGTACGGCGCCGACGAAATCGGTATTTTGGGTCTCAACCAGGAGCCGCGCCAGCAAATGGGCGCGGGCAACGTGGGCTACCTGATTTCCGGCATTAAGGAAGCCCGTGAAGTGAAGGTAGGCGACACCATTACGCACGTACACAACCCGACGCAGGACGCCATTCACGGCTTCGAAGATGTGAAACCGATGGTGTTTGCTGGTATCTATCCCGTAGAAACCAGTGAGTACGAAGAGTTGCGCACGGCCATGGAAAAGCTGCAACTCAACGATGCCTCTTTAGTGTGGGAGCCCGAAACCTCGGCCGCCCTTGGTTTCGGTTTCCGTTGCGGCTTTCTCGGGATGCTGCACATGGAAATTGTGCAGGAGCGCCTCGAGCGGGAATTCGACATGACGGTAATTACCACTGTGCCGTCGGTGCAGTTCCACGCTATTGGCACCAAAGACCAGCTTCTGACTATCAACGCGCCGTCGGAGATGCCGGAGCCGAACATGATTAAGCTGATTGAAGAGCCTTACATCAAAGCCCAAATCATCACGGCCGCCGACTATGTAGGGCCGATTATCACGCTTTGCATGGAGAAGCGCGGCATCATCAAAGGCCAGAGCTATCTGACTTCGGAGCGGGTGGAGATGAGTTTCGAACTGCCGCTCTCGGAAATCGTGTTCGACTTCTTCGACAAGCTTAAAACCATCAGCCGCGGCTACGCTTCACTGGACTATGAACTCATTGGTTTCCGCGAAGCCGATATGGTGAAGCTCGACATCATGCTGAACGGCGAAAAGGTAGACGCCCTGTCGGCCATTGTCCACCGTTCGAAAAGCTACGAGTGGGGCCGGCGCCTCTGCGAGAAGCTGCGTGAACTGCTACCGCGCCAGATGTTTGATATTGCCATTCAGGCCAGCATCGGGCAGAAGATCATTGCCCGCGAATCGGTGAAGGCGCTGCGCAAAAACGTAATTGCCAAGTGCTACGGTGGCGACATCAGCCGCAAGCGCAAGCTGCTTGAAAAGCAGAAGGAAGGCAAGAAGCGAATGCGCCAAGTTGGTTCCGTAGAAATACCGCAAGAGGCTTTCCTGGCCGTATTGAAAATCGATTAAAGAGTGAAACGCGCCCCCGCCGGGCGCGTTTTTTTGTGCCTGATTTTTCTTTTTCACCTCATACACTTCTTGACACGGCGTGATATGAATTCATCAATCTTATGCCTGAAAACCTCACCAAGAACTGTACGAGCGAATCGCAGTTAGAAAAAATCATCAAAGGCCAAGAGCGCAAATTTCGGTGGCGCGACGATTGGCCCGCCATGGAAAAGGCAATTCAGGAAGCTGGCACTGCCGCTATCATTTCGTACGAAAACAAACAGAAACTAGAGCAGCAACAAAGTAACCCATTATGAGCACTGCCCCCGAAGCCACTACCTACCGCCTCATCGACGGCAAGCAAACCGCCGAGGACATCAAAGTTGAGATTGCCGTCGAAGTAGCTGCCTTGAAAGCAGCCGGCCAAAAAACGCCGCACCTAGCCGCCGTTCTTGTTGGCCACGACGGCGGCTCCGAAACCTACGTGCGCAACAAAGTGCTGGCCTGCGAGCGGGTCGGATTCGAAAGCACTCTGTTGCGCTACGAAGACGATATTACGGAAGCGGAACTGTTGGCCAAGGTGGAGGAACTGAACCAAGACGCCGACATTGACGGCTTCATTGTGCAGTTGCCGCTGCCCCGCCACATCTCTTCGGAAAAGGTGATTGAAGCTATTCGTCCCGAGAAAGATGTGGACGGCTTTCACCCCATGAATATCGGCCGGATGGTGGCTGGCCTCCCGGCCCTGCTGCCCGCTACGCCTTCGGGTATTGTGGAGCTGTTGCGTCGCTACGAGCTGCCTACTGATGGCAAGCATTGCGTAGTTATCGGGCGCAGCAACATCGTAGGTACGCCAGTTAGTATTCTGCTGGCCAAGAATTTAGAGCCTGGTAACTGTACAGTTACTTTATGCCATTCTCGCACCCAGGACTTAGCCAGCATCACGAAAACTGCTGATATTTTGGTGGCCGCCTTGGGGCGACCAGAATTTGTTACGGCCGATATGGTGAAGCCGGGCGCTGTGGTTATTGACGTGGGCACGACACGCGTAGAAGATGCCAGTCGCAAATCGGGGTGGGCATTAAAGGGCGATGTGGACTTTGCAGCAGTGGCGCCGCATACTTCCTACATCACTCCGGTACCCGGTGGGGTTGGCCCCATGACTATTGCCATGTTACTACTCAATACCTTGAAAGCTTGCAAAGGCGAGGTTTATCCGCGCTAGAATCCAATAAATACCAACCGGAGCTTTTGAATTTCAAGGCGTTGTACTACTTTTAGAGTCGGGTTGCGGGAACGAACATCGGGCATTTCAACGTTCGGAGTAACTGCCAACAGCCTAGCTTTACCTGTTTGAACGCCCTATTTTGCTGCACGAACTTCCTCTTGTGTTAGCGGCCTTTGCTACCCCCGAAGCCCTAACGCCCGCACTGCCCCTCATGGAGCAGTTTTATACGATTCAGGGTGAGGGCTATAACACTGGTCGCGCCGCTTATTTCGTCCGCCTCGGTGGGTGCGATGTGGGGTGTGTGTGGTGCGACGTGAAAGAATCGTGGGATGCTGCTGCTCACCCGCGCGTTACCATCCCCGACATAGTGGCTGCGGCTACTGCCCACGCCGGCCGCAACGTGGTAATTACGGGGGGTGAGCCTCTTATGCACGATCTGGGTCCGTTGACGCAGGCTTTGCATGCGGCGGGCTGTCAGAACTGGATCGAAACCAGCGGCGCCTATCCGCTAAGTGGTGAGTGGGACTGGATCTGCGTTTCACCCAAAAAGTTTAAGGCACCACTACCATCTGTGCTAGCGCAAGCGCACGAGCTTAAAATTATTGTATTTAACAAGTCGGATTTCCGCTGGGCCGAAGAACACGCGTCGTTGGTAGGGCCAGAGTGCCGGTTGTATTTGCAGCCTGAGTGGAGCAAATCCGTGCAAATGATGCCGCTTATTGTAGACTATGTGAAGGCGAACCCACGTTGGCAGGTATCTCTACAAACTCATAAGTTCCTCGATATCCCTTAGGCTTCTGCTTTATGCGCCGATTGCTATCCGTGCCGTTGCTGATGGCCTGTGCACTGCTGTTGCCCCTTGGGGCGGCAGCTCAGGCCACGTTAGCTAGTACCAATACCAAGGCGCGTAGCCTGTGGGACAAAGCGCAGTCCCAGGTGAAAGACCGCAACTTCGATAAGGCGATTGAAACCCTAACGGTGCTTAATCAGAAATTTCCTTCGCTAGGCGAGCCGCACGTACTGCGGGGTTCGTTGCTGAAGGCTATGGGTGAAAACCGGCCGGCGTTTGAAGCTTACCGCAATGGGCTCGCTAAACTGCCGATGGATCCTAACCGGGCAACCGATTACTATACGCTCGGTGAGTTGGCCATGAGCTTCGGCGACTACCAGATTGCAACTGAAAGCTATAAACGCGTGCTGAAAAGCGGCCCCAAAGGCCAGCGTAACGCTGCCCGGGCACAACGCCAACTCTTGAATTGTGAGTTTGCTGCGAAAGCAATGGCCACGCCTGTTGGCGTGCAGCCCGAACGGCTGGGTGCTCCGCTCAACACGTTTCGCTTTCAATATTTCCCGGCACTCACGGCCGACAACCGCTTCCTACTCTTTACGGGGCGTCCGGCGGCCGATAGT
The DNA here is from genome assembly GCF_964242765.1 of uncultured Hymenobacter sp. NCBI lineage: Bacteria > Pseudomonadati > Bacteroidota > Cytophagia > Cytophagales > Hymenobacteraceae > Hymenobacter > uncultured Hymenobacter sp. Next base: position 12,442 of record NZ_CAXTBM010000057.1, on the reverse strand, counting down.
GGCGAAGATTTATTTATCTCCCGGATGAATAAGGATGGGAGCATCGGGGACCCTACCTCTATTTCTCCATTCATCAACACGACCTATAATGAAGGCGCGGGCGCCATTTCCGGCGACGGAAAAACGCTGGTTTTTGCTTCCTGCGACCGGCCTAACTCGGTCGGCAACTGCGACTTGTATATTTCCCGTCGCACGGGCAATAACTGGAGCAAGCCGCTGAATTTGGGGCGTACCGTCAACTCGCCGGAATGGGATTCGCAGCCTACACTTTCTGCTGATGGCCGTTCGCTTTACTTCACATCTACCCGTCGGGGTGGACAGGGGCAGGAAGATATATACGTGACCACTCTCGGCGCCGATGGCAATTGGAGCCCAGCCCGCAACCTGGGGCAACCCGTCAACACGCCCGGCAAAGACATGGCCCCATTTATCCATGCCAGTAGCACAACACTCTACTATGTTACCGATGGGCTGGTGGGCATGGGCGGGCTAGATGTATTCCGGTGCGAGCAAGAGGTTGCTGGGCGCTGGACCCAGCCCGTAAACCTGGGGTATCCGCTTAACACACACGAAAACGAAGCCTCACTCTTCATTTCTTCTGACAACCGCCGTGGCTTCTGCTCCCGCTCGCGGGCCGCTGAATCCGGGGTTCGCACGGAGCGCGAACGGCCGGTTGAGTTGTTTGGCTTCGAGGTGCCCGAGCCGGTTCGAGCGCGCGAAACGAGCACCTACACGCAGGGCCGGGTTTTCGATGCTTTCACCAAAAAGCCCATTAAGGCCGACGTGCAACTCTATGATCTAAATACCGATGAGCTTACTCAATTCGTGAGTTCCGACGCCGAAAACGGTGATTACACGGTGGTATTGAACGAAGGCCGCCAGTACGCCATGTACGCCGCCGCCGACAAGTACCTGATGAAGAGTTTAAGTTTCGATTACACCGATAAAAAGAATTTCGACCCGCTCACACTCGACATTTACCTAGAGCCTGTCCGGGCTGGCCGGAGCATCGTGTTGAACAACTTGTTTTTCGATACCAAACAGTACGAGCTAAAGCCCAAGTCTCGAACCGAGCTTAACCGACTAGTTGGGTTTATGAAGCAGTACCCGGAAGTGCAAGTCGAGGTTAGCGGCCACACCGATGACGTGGGATCAGACGACGACAACTTGGCTTTGTCTCAAAACCGAGCAAAGTCAGTTTATAGCTACTTGGTTGGTCAGGGCGTGAAAGCGGACCGATTGCGCTTCAAGGGCTACGGTGAAAATAAGCCATTGGTCGCGAACGATTCTGACAGCCACCGACAGCAAAACCGTCGAATCGAGCTACGAATTCTCTGAAAAAGTAAGATAGAAGTTACCTACAACCAAGTGAAGAGGTCCGGCAACGCGTGTTGTCGGACCTTTTTTGTTTGTAGTATCCCTTTCTAATAAGACTATTAAAATGCTGATACTGAATCTAGCAATGCAGATCAGTAAAAGTGTTGAAGTAGAATAATTATAAATTTTCTATGCATGTTTAAATATTCCTCTATATTTGGGCCTCTCAAAATTGTATTTAGCTATTACCGGCTGATTTCACTGGAGTGCCATTCACAAGTCCATTTAGTATACTTTTTCACTTCCCAACTCACTATTACATGTACATGAAAAAAGCATTCCTCTTTACCGGTATCATCCTGGCCTTAGGTGCAACCGTTTATGCTAGCAGCGATAAAGATTCTGCTATCCTAACCCGTGCCACTGCCCTCACACGGGTTCAAGTGCAGAAAGCCCGCCTCGATGAAGGCCAGTACCTGAAAGTGAAAACTCTCAACATCCGAATGCTCACAGAAATGGAAGACATTAAAAGCCGCTTTGCATCCGAACCAGCTATCCTCGACGAGCGCCTCGCTGTAGCACAAGCCCGTTACGAGTTGGAGCTGACTTCGATTATGCGTCCAGCACAATTAGCAATGTTCAATCAGGCTCGCAACAGCATGACGGCCTTGAGTGCACCTCATTAAATAACAGTGCCGCTTGATAAGCCCCTTATCTTGAGTTATTGAGCGGTACGGCTATTTGTTTGTATTTTGTACTTATGAAATAATATTGTATAAAATCCTGCTACAAATCTTTGTACCAGTGAATGGCAGGTTTATCGAATGCGAGCAATGTTGCTTACTTATACGCCATAAACATGTTGGCAAACTTCCGTATACGATATAAGATTTTTCAAGGTTTGCCTAGAATTCCACTGAAATAATTCTATAATTTATATTGACTTAATTTAATAATGTTGTATATTTAGTACAGGGCTTCAGCAGATAGTTGCTGGCTCTGCCAAGCCCACCAGTAGTCTGTTCCATTTTTCATCTAAAAAGCCCGTCATGAAAAAAGCATTTACTTTTCTACTCCTGTTTGTGATGATTGGCACCAGCCAGTTGGTTGAAGCCGGCTCCGGTGACCAAACCAGTCCAAACGCGCGCGCCACCCAAATGGCGAAACAGTTAGCCAAGAAAATTCAACTCAGCGAAGGGCAGTATGTGAAAGTGCGCCAGTTGAATTTGCGTTTGCTCAACGATGTACAAGCTGTAAAAGCTCAGTCGGCTGGCGACGTGGCAGCTATCGATCAGCAACTAGCCGAGTTGCAGTCCCATTATGAGTGGGACTTGACCGCCATCTTGGGGCCTCGTCAAATGGTAGCTTACACGCAGTCCAAAGCCGATTTAATGGCGATGAGTGTTCGTTAAGAACGCGCTTAGAACATAAAAAAGCCTGCTTCAATACGAAGCAGGCTTTTTTATGTTCTAAGCGCATCGCTGAAACTAGGTCTAGCGGTTTTCGATGCTTACGTAGTCGCGCTCCAGTTCACCGGTATATATCTGGCGAGGACGGCCGATAGGCTCTTTGTTCTCGCGCATCTCTTTCCACTGCGCAATCCAGCCGGGGAGGCGTCCCATAGCGAACAGCACCGTGAACATTTCGGTTGGGATGCCAATGGCTTTGTAGATGATGCCCGAATAGAAATCAACGTTCGGATACAACTTGCGCTCCACAAAATACGGATCGGTAAGGGCGGCTTGCTCTAGCTCTTGCGCAATCTTCAGTAGTGGGTCGTTGATGCCTAGAGCCGTCAGGACTTCGTCAGCGGCCTTCTTGATGATCTTAGCCCGCGGGTCGAAGTTCTTATACACGCGGTGACCAAAGCCCATCAAGCGGAAGGAATCGTTCTTATCCTTGGCTTTGGCAATAAACTTACTGGTATCGCCACCGTCGCGCTGAATAGCCTCCAGCATTTCCACTACCTCTTGGTTGGCGCCGCCGTGCAGCGGGCCCCACAGCGCGTTGATGCCGGCCGAAACGGAGCCATAGAGGCTAGCGTTGGCAGAGCCCACGAGGCGTACGGTAGAAGTAGAGCAGTTCTGCTCGTGGTCGGCGTGTAGAATAAGCAATTTGTTGAGGGCGCTCACCACCACCGGATTGATGTCATACTTCTCGGTAGGGAAGCTGAACATCATGTAGAGGAAGTTCGAGGTGTAATCGAGGTCGTTGCGGGGATAGTTGAGCGGGTGGCCCTGCGAGTTCTTATACGTCCAAGCGGCGATGGTCGAAATTTTAGCCATCAAGCGCAGGATGTTTAAGTTCACCTCCTCGGCGCTCTGTTCGGGGTCGATGCTCTTGGGATAAAACGCCGTGAGCGCGCAGATTAGACTACTCAGGATAGCCATAGGATGAGCCGCCGACGGAAAGCCATCGAAAATCTTGCGGACATCTTCGTGCACCAGCGTGTGCTTGGTGATTTGGAGGCTGAACTCGTCAAGCTCGGTCTTGGTAGGTAGCGTGCCATAGATGAGCAGGTAGGCTACTTCCAGAAAAGTTGACTTCTCAGCTAGCTGCTCAATGGGATAACCCCGGTAGCGCAGAATACCTTCTTCGCCATCGAGGAAGGTAATGGCACTTTTGGTTGCGCCGGTGTTTTTGTAGCCCGAATCGAGGGTCACGTAGCCCGTCTGGTCGCGCAGCTTACCGATGTCGAATGCTTTTTCGTGTTCGGTGCCTTCGATGACGGGCAAGGTGTACGATTTCCCGTCGAGGATAATCTCAGCAGACTCTGCCATAGGAGAGGGATAGAAGGGTGGTTCAGGGGCGAAGCTAAAGAATAACCGGCAAGCCAGAAAGCGGCAAAACTAGTCGAGTTCTATACTGCCATGCGTCCTGGTATGTTGTGTTAGATGAGAAAGTACCTGCAAAGAAACACAGTCCAGTAAAATACGCAGTGTGTAACAAGCTTTTTCGATAAGAAAACGGCGAAAATTCGCGGTTGAATTTTACGTGTTAGTCCAGCTTTAGCTTAGCAGCTATCAAACAACCTATTTCAATGACTTTAAGGCTCCAACAATTACCTGAATTCTATTGGTAGCCTAGGCTGCGGAGTGGCCGCGCAGTGTGACTCACTCAACCAAATGACAACACACTGCCTTCTGAGGGAGTAGGAAGCTAGAATTCATCAACTCATGCATTCAATGAAGTACAACCAACTCGGTAAGTCCGACCTGCAAGTCAGCGAAATCAGCTTCGGCTGTATGTCGCTCGGTACCAACCATGTTGCCAATCGTGCCTTGCTGCACCAAGCGTTAGATCAGGGAATAACCTTGTTTGATACAGCTGATTTATATCAGAAAGGCGAAAACGAGGTTACACTCGGTAAGGCATTCAAAGAGCGACGCAAGGAGGTAGTACTTGCCACGAAGGTAGGCAACGCGTGGCGGCCAGATGGTAGTGGTTGGGAGTGGGCGCCTTCCAAGGAGTATCTACTGCACGCTGTGGAACGTAGCCTCCAGCGCCTCGCAACTGACTACATCGACTTGTACCAACTGCACGGTGGAACCCTTGACGATCCGATAGACGACATAATTGAGGCGTTTGAACTGCTAAAGCAGCAAGGCAAAATCCGGGCGTATGGCATTTCCTCTATCCGCCCCAACGTTATCCGTGAGTATGCACAACGTTCCCAGATTGCCAGCGTGATGATGCAATACAGCCTGCTTGACCGGCGCCCCGAGGAAAGCAGCCTGCACTTGTTGCGAGAGCAAAATATCGCCGTACTGGCGCGGGGCAGCTTTGCGCAGGGACTGTTGGTGAGTAAGGCCGCAAAGACTTATCTTGATTATTCAGAGCAAGAGGTAGGCCAAATGGCGGCTGTTGTGCAACAAGTGGCCGCCACCAGCCAACGCACAGCGGCAGAGGTAGCCGCACGCTTCGCACTACATCATCCGGCTATAACCTCAGCGGTGTTGGGAATTCGTACTGAGCTGCAACTCTCTGATAATCTGCATATAGCCGCTGCGCCGCTAGCAGGTGCCGAAGTGGAAATACTTCAGCGCGCTGTAGGCCCCAATGTCTACGAGCAGCACCGATAGCAGAAAATAGAAGGTAATTAGGTGAGCTGTTGACAAACAAAGCGGTCAGATACCACCTCTCCACTATACTACTTGCCGATGCAGAACTGAGTGAAGATGCTGGTTAGCAAGTCATCGGAAGATATTTCGCCAGTTATTTCGCCAAGCGCAGCCAAAGCGTGGCGTAGGTCAGCGGCGAGTAGCTCGGTGCCAGTGCCAGCAGTTATACCGGCCAATACGGCATCTAGGGCCTGGGCCGCGGCATCGAGGCTGCGGGCGTGGCGCAGGTTTGTGACGATGGTACTGCTGGCGGTGCGGTCGAGGCCTTCACTGCGCACCTGAGCCAGCAGGAGTTGGCGAAGCTCGTCGAGGCCGTCGCCGCGGCTGGCGGCTATTAGGGCAGTTTGTGGGCGAGCCTGGAAGGCAGCTAGTTGCTCGTCGGACGCTACGTCGAGCTTGTTGCCAACCGCCAGAACGGGGGTGGCAGAAGGAAGATTGAGCGCCTCAATCTCTGCTTGAAGCTCAGTAAGGCTAGTGTCCGATAAATCAAACAGATAAACAACCAAAGCAGCCTGTTTCACCCGCTGCAATGTGCGCTCTACGCCGATGGATTCCACTACGTCGGTGGTGTCGCGCAGGCCGGCAGTATCCACGAAGCGGAAGCGAATGCCGTTGAGACTTACTTCGTCTTCAATCATGTCGCGGGTGGTGCCGGCCACGCTCGAAACAATGGCGCGCTCCTCGTTGAGAAGGGCATTGAGAAGGGTGCTTTTGCCAGCGTTGGGCCGTCCGGCAATAACCGTGGTAACGCCGTTCTTGATGACGTTGCCTAATTCGAAGGAGCGCAGCAGCCGACGCACCAGCGTCCGGACTTCTTCGAGCAGCGTTAGTAACCCGGTGCGGTCAGCAAACTCTACGTCTTCTTCTCCAAAGTCCAGTTCCAACTCCAGCAAGGCCGCAAACTGCACCAACCGGGCCCGCAGGTCTTTCAACTCGCGTGAGAAGCCGCCGCGCATTTGCTGCATGGCCACTTGGTGCGAGAGTTGGGAGTCAGCCGCAATGAGGTCAGCTACCGCTTCGGCCTGGGCGAGGTCGAAGGCGCCGTTGAGGAAAGCGCGCTTGGTGAACTCGCCCGCTTCGGCTAGTCGGGCCCCGCGGCGCGTGAAAAGCAGCAACAACTGCTGCACAATGTAGTCGGAACCGTGGCAGCTGATTTCTACTATATCCTCGCGGGTGTAGGAGTTGGGAGCCCGAAACAACGACACCACTACCTCGTCCAGGATACGGCCTTCGTCGCGGATGGTGCCGAAGTGCAGGGTGTGGCTGGGCTGGTCGAGTAGGTGCTTGCCCGTAAAAGCGTCGGCCACCAAGCGGATGGCCTCCCGGCCCGAAAGGCGGACCAGCGCAATGGCTCCCGCGCCGGGAGGCGTCGAGAGGGCAATAATGGTATCGGAAAGTGCAGGGGGAAGAGCAGCCACAGACAGGATAGTAGTACGAGCCGCAAAGGTACGTAAGGTGGGCGGGTCCGGGAGTGTTAGGACCTTTTACAGTACACTACCTGAGGCCCTCCGATCAACTCACACACTATGTTTATTTATTATTTTGCTGGAGGAAAGGCAGCATTTAATAAAGCAATTTAGTGGAAGCTACACCTGATGAGCTACAAACAAATTTCGCCCAACCTCAGGAGAAAGCATAAGAATAGTTTTTCCGTTTATTCTGATTTCTAGCGAGTTGTCGAACTCTATTTTATCAAGTACTTCAATATCAGAACCAAGTTTCAAACCAACTTTATCGAGGTATTGCAGGAAAGCGGGCGAGGTGTTTTTTACGGCCATCAGCCGGCCGTGGTCACCGGGAGCAAGGTCGGCAACGAGGCGGTTTTGGGGGCGCAGCACGGCTCCGTCTTCGGTCGGGATAGGGTCGCCGTGCGGGTCGAGGCGCGGAAAGCCCAGGAACTCGTCGAGGCGGCGGACGAGCAGCGGCGAGTGGATGTGTTCCATCTGTTCGGCTACTTCGTGTACCTCGTCCCAATTAAAGCCTAGCTTCTGCACCAGAAATACCTCCCACAGCCGATGCTTGCGGATAGTGAGCAGCGCCAACTGCCGGCCTTCGGGCGTGAGCGACACGCCGCGGTACCGCTGGTAGTGCAACAAGCCCTTTTCGCCAAGCCGGCGCAACATATCCGTCACCGAGGCGGCCCGCGTCTGCAACGCCTCCGCAATATTATTGGTGCTAACCTCGGACCCCGGTGAGGCTTCGGCTAGCTTGTAAATGGCTTTCAGGTAGTTTTCCTCGGTGAAGCTCGGCATGCTCTTCAATTAAAAATTAAGAAGGAAGAATTAAAAATTGAGAACGGTAGGAGCACAACGCAAACATGAGATTGGCTACGATACCCAATTCTTAACTTTCGATTCTTCCTTCTTAATTAAAAATACTACCACTTAATCAGGGCTGACGCCCAGGTGAAGCCGGAGCCAAAGGCAGCCAGGCAAACTAAGTCGCCGCGCTGGATACGGCCTTCCAGGAGAGCTTCGCTGAGGGCAATCGGGACGCTGGCGGCGGTGGTGTTGCCGTAGCGCTGAATGTTGCTGAACACCTTGTCGTCGGAGAGGCCCATCTTTTGCTGCACAAATTGCGTGATGCGCAGGTTGGCTTGGTGCGGGACAAGCAAGTCGATGTCTTGAGGTTGGTAGCCGTTCTGGTCGAGGGCTTCCTTGATAACCTGCGGAAAGCGCACCACGGCGTGCTTGAACACGTTCTGGCCGTTCATGTAGGGGTACAAATCCAACTCGTGGGATACCACGTACTCCACGCGGCCTTCCCGGTTGGAGCCGGGCTCCTTCACAATCAGCTCCTCGGCAAACTCGCCCTGCGAGTGCAGGTGAGTGCTCAGGATGCCGTGCCCTTCGCGCGTGCTCGGCCGCAACACCACGGCGCCCGCACCGTCGCCAAAAATAACCGACACGCCCCGGCCGCGGGTGGTTTTGTCGAGGCCCGACGAATGGATTTCCGAGCCTACTACCAGCACCGTATCATACATGCCGGTGCGCACAAACTGGTCGGCCATGCTTAGCGCGTACACGAAGCCCGAGCACTGGTTGCGGACGTCGAAAGCCGGAATGGGCGCCTGAATGCCCAGCTCGCGCTGCAAAAGTACCCCGGAGCCCGGAAAGAAGTAATCGGGGGAGAGCGTGGCAAACACAATCATTTGCACGTCGTCGGGGGTGAGGCCGGCTGCTTCCAGCGCCTTGCGGGCGGCGGCAGCGCCCATGTTGGCCGTGGTGTCCTTGCCTTCCTCGAACCAGCGCCGCTCCTGGATGCCGGTACGTTCCTGGATCCACTCCTCGGTCGTTTCCATGAGTTGGGTGAGGTCGGCGTTGGTGACGACGCGGCTCGGAACATAGTGGCCGACGCCGGCAATTTCGGAATGGCGGAGAGTGGACATAAGGGGAATTTGGGGAGAGAAGAGACGGAAAAGGGTGCCGAAGGTACTAAAACCCCGCGCTCAATTCTGTAAACGGCCGGCAAAGGTCGTCAGTTGCTACAGGGAATCCACGAGGTGCCTTAATTTTATGCCCTCCGACGCCCAAAAAGCCTCAGCAGGAATGCCGGATGGATAAAAAGCCGGCGCGGCTGAAGCCGACGGTTCGGTGGCGGCAAGCAGGGCCGTAGCGGCCTCGGGTAAGGAAAGTAGATCGACAACTAAACCAGCCTCGTAGCGACGAATGCAGGCCTCCCATAGTGGGTTGGTGGGGACAACCATGGGTAGGCCGTGGGCTAGATACTCGAAGAGTTTGGTGGGCCGGCAACGCTCCGAACTAGGGTGCGGCTGGTAAAGCAACAGGCCCACGTGGCTGCGTTGGATTTCGGCCACAATGGCGCTGTGTGCTACGGGCGTGGCCCCGTGCACTACCAGCCGGAGCCAGGGCGGATTGGTTTGCTGCAACTGGTGCAGCGTCCGCAGCAAATCGGGCTGTTGGCAAAACCCGATAACCGTGAGCAACACCCCACCGGGCCGCCGGTGGTGCAGTTCTTCGGCTAGCCTCAAGGCCTGGTGAATGCCGTTCAACTCGGAAACGGTGCCGGAGTACAACAACCGTAGCGGCTCATGAGCCGCTGGCAGCGGCCGGGGAGATTTTTGGAGCACTTCGCCGGGGGGCGGCTGGTATTTATTTTCCAGTAGCACGACGCGGTTGGCTGGCACGGCATTCAGAAAAGGTAGCTCTTGCGCATAACTTTCTTCGGCCAGCAGCAACCCGGCGCTGCGGCGGGCGGCCCAGGCTTCCACCCACCGCAGCCCGGCAGCCAGCCAGCGGCGCGTGAGGCCGCCGTACACCCGCTGAGTGGATACGTTGAGGGCGTAGTTTTCGCGGATGTCGTAGAGGAAACGACGGGGGCGGGCTAGCCGTTGCCAGAGTAGCGTGAGGGGCAACAGTTCGGGCGCGTGCACTAGCACTAGGTCGGGGCGCAGGCGTTGCAGCAGTTGCCAGTAGCGGCGCTGGGCTGCGAGCCGCGCCCAACTTAGGCGTGAACCTTCCAGCAGCGTGTGCAGGTGCAGGTTGGCGGGCGTAGTAGGCGGGGAAGCGTGCCGACCAGCTACGTGTATGGTGGTATCGGGCCGGCCGGCTAAAGTGCAAGCAAATTTGCCATACATCCGGGGGTCGTCCAGGGGCTTAAGCACCGAAGCCAGCAGAATAATGCGAATAGGCGGACCAGAACAATGAATTGAAGGCGGCATCTTGCCCGCGAAGATGGTAAGTTTGGGGCTGAATTGCTGAATGTAGCATCAGCAAATGTCGTTTCGATCAATGAGCCATTGAAACAACTAACCGTTCAACAATTCACTCATTCAACCATTCAACTTTCATGACCGATTTGCAACAAACCATTGAAGCGGCCTGGGCCGACCGCAGTCTGCTTTCGCAAGCCGCTACTACCGACGCCATTCACCACGTTATCGAAGAGCTCGATAAAGGCCGTTTGCGCGTAGCCCAACCCGCTGCCAACCAAGAAGGGGGTTGGGTGGTGAATGACTGGGTGAAGAAGACCGTTATTTTGTACTTCCCCATTCAGCAGATGGAAACCCTGGCATTGCCGCCCTTCGAGTACCGCGACAAAATGCGCCTGAAAACCGACTACGCCGGCCAGGGCGTGCGCGTGGTGCCGCCTGCTACGGCCCGCTACGGTGCCTACCTCGCACCGGGCGTGATTCTGATGCCGAGCTACGTCAACATTGGCGCCTGGGTAGGTGAGGGCACGATGGTTGACACCTGGGCTACGGTCGGCTCGTGCGCGCAGATTGGCGCGGGCGTGCACCTGAGTGGGGGCGTAGGTATTGGTGGGGTGCTGGAGCCCGTGCAGGCCGCGCCCGTAATTGTAGAGGACGGTGCTTTTGTAGGCTCGCGCAGCATCTTGGTAGAAGGCTGCTTCGTGGGTAAGGAAGCTGTTATTGGCGCCGGCGTGACCATCACGGGCAGCACCCGTATCATCGACGTGACGGGCGCGGAGCCCAAGGAATACCGCGGCCACGTACCGGCCCGCTCGGTGGTTATTCCGGGGTCGTTGCCCAAGCAGTTTCCAGCCGGTGAGTACCACGTACCTTGCGCCCTCATCATTGGGCAACGCAAACCGAGCACCGACCTGAAAACCAGTCTCAACGACGCTCTGCGCGAGCACAACGTAGCGGTTTAACTGGTAGTGAGTGGCCAGTAAGACGTACTTAATTGTTGAGAGAATATCTTGCGTGCTAGCTGGCTACCTACTGGCTACTCATTATTTGATACTTACCTAATGAACTTCAAAGTCAGTCCTGCTTCCGCCGCGGAAGCGCGCGAGGAAATTCGGACCTACCTGGCAACCGAGCTGGAATATGCCCCGGCCGATATCCAGACCAAGGTGATTTACAATACGGAACTGCCGTGGGTGGATGGACGCAAGCAAACCTGCTACCTAGTGGAGTGGTCGGTGGCCAATGGCCCCGATGGCGTAGCGCTGGCTGGTCCCTACACCTATACGCTGCCCGATATTTCGGTGGCCGAAGCCAAGCGCCTAGGCACCTTACACGAGTGGCGCCAGCAGTTGCTTAACCTCTATGCCGGCTGCGAAATAGTGGCGCATGCCCGCCTCAAGCAACCACTCGTAGACGTGCCCGACCCAACCCGGACCCGGACGCTGCTCGAAGCGCTGCAAAACCCGGCCGCGCCGCGCATTGCGGTCCGTTGCTCGATGCGGGAGTTCATCCGTATCGGCACCGACGAGTATTACATATTCAACGGGGACTGGGTACACAACCCTTATTTCTCGTACTCGCCCACGTTCGGGTTCAAGCCCCGCAAAACCGATCCTACCTTGGAGTTGCCCGCTGAGGAAGATATCCGCATTGTGCCGCACAAGTTCCTAACGCCAGTGCCAGCCGTGGCAGCCGATGGCGCGCTGCCAGGTGAAGCCGTTAGCTTCATCATGGTAAAAAACGGCCAGGTAGTAGATGCTTCCTGCTCCCCTCTGTCTCGTAGCGTGGTCGATAAAGTGGCAATGTTTTATTTCCTAGGCAAGGAAAACGGTCCTTTCGCCATTACGCTCGCGTAGAGGAAGCTGCCGCAAGCCTAAAGCAATAAAAAGCCCGCCCCATTTGATGGGGCGGGCTTTTTTGTTCGCAGCGTATGGCTTGGTTGGTTAGCACAGAAAACCGGTTGAAAAGTCTGCGTGTGTGCTAGTTGTGGCCGGTTACTTACCACCCATTACACCGTAGCTTTTTTCAACTTGTCGCCGAACACAGCCTGAACCTTCTGCACCTTGGGGCGCACCACAAACTGGCAGTACGGCTCGTGGCCGTTTAGCTTGAAGTAGTTCTGGTGATAATCCTCGGCCGGATAGAAGCTTTTCAGCGGTTCGATCTCCGTGACAATCGGTTTGTCGAAGGCTTTGGCCTCATTGAGCTTTTGTTTGTACTCCTCGGCTAGCCGGCGCTGCTCGTCGTTGTGGTAGTACACGCCGGAGCGGTACTGAGTGCGGGTGTCGTTGCCCTGGCGGTTGAGGGCGGGCGCGTCGTGGGTTTTCCAGCA
>NZ_CAXTBM010000056.1:0-34943 GCF_964242765.1 uncultured Hymenobacter sp. | reverse complement strand
TCGAGGGCATCCACAAAGTCAGCCACGTCACCTACACGCCCCTGCTCACCGACGAGGTAGTAGCCGTGTGCTCCACCCGCAACCCTATTTATAAAAAGAAGCTAACCGCCCGCGACTTGCTAAGCGTGCCAGTGGCTTTGCGCGAAACCGGCTCCGGCACGCTGGCCGTGCTGGAAGAAGCCCTAGCAGCGCACCACATCAAGCTCACTGATTTGCAAGTGAAAGTGCGGCTCGGAGGTACCGAAGCCCTCAAGAATTTCGTGCGCGTTGATACCTGCCTAGCCTTTCTGCCCCGGCAGGCGGTACTAAAGGAGTTGGAGTCAGGTGAGCTGCAAGTGGTACGCATCACTGACTTAAACCTAGTCCGACACTTTGATTTCGTGCAGCGCAAGGGTACCGAAAACAACGTTCCCTACAAAAGCTTCGTGCAGTTTACGCGGCGATACTATGCCAAAACGGAATAGCCTATTCCAAATAGCTGTTTGTTTCAGGAATAGCAACAGAGGAGGTTTGCGTTGTAATCTTTGCTATGAAAACTCTCCTCGATACTCCAACCCGTCTGCACGAACTGCACTGTGCCGCTTGCCACACCGCCTACTCGGCCTTCACGATGCAGCGCGTGTCGGAGTGCTGCGCGCAGCCTTTGTTAGCTACTTATCACCTTGCTGAACCGCTGGCTCGCACCGCTGGCATAGAGGCCACCGAAAACTCGATGTGGCGCTACCGGTCTCTGCTGCCGCTTTTCGATGATGCGCACAAAGTAAGTTTAGGCGAAGGCTGGACCCCGCTGCTGGAAATGCGGCGCCTCGGAGCCCGCTACGGCTTGCACGATCTGCGCCTGAAAGACGAAGGCCAAAATCCGACGGGTTCTTTCAAGGCCCGTGGCCTGAGCATGGCCGTTTCTAAAGCGAAAGAGCTAGGCGCCACCGGCTGCATCATCCCCACTGCTGGCAATGCTGGGGTGGCCATGGCCGCCTATTGCGCCCGCGCCGGCCTCCGGGCCGTGGTTGTAATGCCGCGCCACACGCCCAAGGCCTTTAAAGAGGAATGCTACTGGTACGGCGCTGAAGTGCACCTCGTTGATGGCCTTATCAACGATTGCGCTGCCCGCGTCCGGGAGCTGAACGCCAACGGCGAACTGCTCGACGTTTCGACGCTAAAAGAGCCTTACCGCCTCGAAGGCAAGAAAACCATGGGTTACGAGTTGGCCGAACAGCTCAACTGGCAACTGCCCGACGTGCTGCTTTACCCCGCCGGCGGCGGTACCGGCCTGATCGGCATCTGGAAAGCGTTCCGCGAAATGCAAACCCTCGGCTGGTTGCCCGCCGATGCTAAACTACCGCGCATGGTGGCCGTGCAAGCCGCTAATTGCTGCCCCTTGGTGGAAACCCTCAGCGGCCGTCAACCTAACTGCCACGCCTATGTCGGCCAACCTACTATTGCCAACGGCCTCGCCGTGCCCCGTCCCCTTGGCGAGCAACTGATGCTGCAAGTGCTCGACGAATCCCGGGGGGCTGCCATTAGCATCACAGATGAGCAGATGCTGGAAGGAATGCGCGAGTTGGCACAGCTAGAAGGCTTGTTTGTAGCCCCCGAAGGCGGAGCCGTTTGGATGGCGGCCCGCCACTTGCTGCAAACCGGCTGGCTGAAACCCGAAGAGCAAATATTATTACTCAATACTGGCTCCGGCCAGAAGTATATGGACAACGTGGAAGGCCGCTACAACGGGTAGCACCAAAGCTACTCTATAAGCAAGAATAGCCGCCCTATAAGCCGAAGGCCTGAGTTAAACCAACAATCGAGGTATCGGTTGGCTGGTCTTGCTCAGGCGTTCGGCTTTTCAGTGCGTTGATAGGACAGGACCTGCTTAGCCCTGTGAGCGAGATGCCTCAAGGTCCGTCATGCATCTGCGCAAGAACACAAATAAGTTTTTGAGACTAGGTAACTCTCTTTAGAAAAATAAGAAAAGGGTGTATTTTCCAAAGGGACAATGTCAAGAAAACATAAATAAATAAAAGGTAGACTCTAATTTATACAGCGTGTTGACAAATTTTACATGATGTTTTCCTATTTTGCCCTTCGAAACACAAGTGCAACCTAAATTCAAGTTATGGTTTCTGAATCCAAGCGGCTGACCAGCCTGAGCATGTTTTCCCTGGTGGCGCTTGTGGCCCTAACCCTGGTGTCCGCCTTCGTAGACTTGCCGCACCCCCCCGCGGCTCCGGGAACCATCAATGGTGCCGACGTGGCCTGGATGCTTACCGCTACCGCCTTCGTCCTGATTATGACGCCGGGCTTGTCGTTCTTTTACGGGGGCATGGTTCGGCCCAAGAACGTTATTAGCACCATGTTGCAAAGCTTTGTGGCCTTGGGCGTGATATCCATCGTGTTCTACTTCGTGGGCTTCTCGCTTTGCTACGGCGACTCCTGGCGCGGCCTCATCGGCAATCCGTTCACGTTCGTTATGCTGCGCAATGTGGGCACCGCAACGCATCCGCTGTTGTCGCCCACTATCCCGTTCGTTCTCTTCTTTGCATTCCAGCTCAAGTTTGCCATCATCACGCCGGCTCTCATCACGGGTTCTTTTGCCGAACGGGTGCGCTTTAAAGGCTATTTAATCTTTATGGTGCTGTTTTCCTTGTTCATCTACTGCCCACTGGCCCACTGGACTTGGCACCCGGAAGGCTTCCTGCGCAAGTGGGGCGTGCTCGATTTTGCGGGGGGAACGGTGGTGCATATTTCGGCGGGTATTGCCGCCTTGGCCGGGGCCACCGTGCTGGGCCGCCGCGCTACGCACCTAACCAACACCGTGTTTTCAACTCCCAACGTGCCCTACGTGCTGCTGGGTACGGGCTTACTGTGGTTCGGCTGGTTCGGCTTCAATGCGGGTTCTGCTCTCGGTGCTAATGAGCTGGCCGTAACGGCTTTCGTGAACACCAACCTGGCTTCGGCCGCCGCTTTGGTAGCCTGGATGCTGGCCGATGTAGTGCGCGGCAGCAAGCCTTCGGCTATGGGTGCTTGCATTGGGGCCGTGGTGGGGTTGGTCGCCATTACGCCCGCCGCGGGCTACGTCACCTACGGCCAAAGCTTGCTTATTGGCGTAGTAGGCGCGCTCATCAGCAACGTGGCCGTGCACTGGCAAAACAGCCGCACCACCATCGACGACACGTTGGATGTATTCCCCTGCCACGGCCTCGGGGGCATTGTGGGCATGTTACTCACCGGGGTTTTTGCCGATAAGGTGGGTTTGATACACGGCACTACCACTGTGTTTGGCTACCATGTACTGGGGCTGGTAATCGTAATAGCATATTCGTTTGTGGGCTCATGGGTGCTGCTCAAGCTGACGGACCGCTTCTTTGGTCTGCGGGTGAAACTGCAAGAGGAAGCGCTGGGCCTCGACCTGAGCCAGCACGAGGAATCAACCTATCATGTAGACGAAGACTTTGAGCGCACCTACCGCAAAGAACTAGCGAAGGAAAGCGTGTAGTACACTTGAGTACCAGTGTTCTGTTTAGGCAGAACGGCTTGGCACCAAGTGAGTAGGGAGAGAGGAAGAGAAAGCCGTCGGAGGGGGATCTGACGGCTTTTTCATTTGGAGGACTTCAGGTACTCAAGTACTTAGAAAGCAGTGTGGAACTGTCTTCCGACGCAGGAGGAATCTGAGGTAAGTCGTTCAATGAACTCAATCAGATTCCTCCTGCATCGGAAGGACAACTCCTGAACCCGAAAACTGCCCAATTGGCTAGGTTTGTTGATGAATTTCGTGTTGCAATAGACCTAGACTAGTTCTAGCTGAGCGCAGTGCCCCACATGAATAGCAACCAGATAACAATCATCAGGCCCATTACGCCTTTTTGAAGGTCGCCTTCGATGGAGAGAACCTGCAATCCAGCCCCAACTACACCTAACACCAGCAACGCCGTGGCCGCGGCTACAGCCCACCGGCGCGTACGCACGGGCACGTTGGGCCGTAGCGCTACCATTAGTGGGAAAAGGGCCATCAACAAACTGGCACCTAGCACACCAGCCCACGCAAAATCAGTAAGGGCCGCCGCGACAAGTAAAGCAGCGCCCACGCCGGCAGTGCCCATAAACACCAGGGCCTGTCGGCGCTGCGCCTCGGAAAGCGCGTGGCGGCCATACGAGTTGAGTTGCAGCAAGCCATTGAAGATAGGGTCGGCAAACCAACTCATGAATACCAGTGGCAAGTACAAAGGCAGCAAGAGCGGCACGAATCGTACCAGTACATAAATACCGATAAACATCAGGCGGCGCGTGCCGTCACTCAGGCCCTGGGTCCAGACGCTGAAGCGCAGAAAGGCGCGGTAAACCCAGTAGCGGGCTTTTAGGGCCTCCACTAATCCTTCGCGGGCATAATCGGAGGTGGGCCGCAGACGCAGCGCGTCGCGAAAATGGTCGAGGGCGAGGCGGTGCTGACCGGCTTCGAGGGCGACCCAACCGGCATCGGCGTGGGTGCCAGCATCGTCGGGGTCATGTTGCAGGGCTTGTTGCAACGAATCGGCGGCATCGGTGGGCCGGCCAAGGCGAGCCAGGCAGCGGGCCCGTAAGCTAAGGCAATCGACGTGCTGGGCATCGTAGGAAAGGCCCGCTTCGGCGGCGCGTAGGGCGCCTTCCCACTGAGCGCGCTGAAACCGGATTTGCCCTAGCATGTGATGATAATTAGGGTCAGTGGGGTCAAGGGCCAGGGCTTGTTCGATGGCCTGCTGTGCCGCTGGTAGCCGTTGCTGCCGCTGATGAGCCAGGCTGAGCAAGTAGTAAGCAAAGTCATATTCGGGCGCCAGCCCAATGGCCGTTTGAATTTCCTGCTGACCCTGCGGTAGCTGGTTCAAGTCGAGCAGAGCCATACCCAGCCAGGCGTGCGCCAGCGGGTTGTCGGGGTCTTCCTGCAACGCCCGGCGCAATTCCTGCTCGGCTTGGGTGGCGCGTCCCTGGCGCAATAGCAGCAGGATACGGTCGGGCCAGGTGGGGTGTTCCATTGATAGATTTAATACGGAAGTAACAGACGCTTTTTAGCTGAAAGGAACTAGGGTCTTTGACCAGCGGGTCGGAATATTTGGTAGAGTAGTAAGAAAACGCCAAAAAAAGCGAGAAAGCCGCGGCAGTCGTTGGCGGCATTTGTCGCGCCTAATAGGCTGTAGGCTTTCAATATAGCATTGCCGCCAGGCGAGAGCAGCAGAGCGACACCTAAAGGAAAACGCTTCTGACCTTGTTGGAGGCGCAGCCAGTAGTTGCGTAAAGGAAAGACCAGGCCACCGACCACCAGCAGCCACACCAGGGGCGGCCAAGGCGGCAACAGGGCGCAAGCCAAGACCAGCCCGCCCCAAATCAGACCGCTAAAAAACCAAATGTCAGTTGGCGTTGGCTCGATGAGCTGTTGCTGATGTCGCCAATCCAGCAACGCGCTAAACAAATAGAAGGCAAGCAGAAAGGGCAGGAGCAGGCAGTAGATAAGGGCTTTGCCAACAACCAGCAGTTTATCTTTTAGCAGTGGGCTCTGCCAGCGGCTTTGCATACCAGCCTTCCAAGAGGAAGACCAAGCCGAAGGTTTGTGCCACCACAAGGTGGCACGAATAGCATGCTGGAGAAGCTGCTGCGCCACCGCAAGGGTCGAATTCAGCTGCACTGCTTCTCGCAAACAGGTTTTGGCTTCCAAATAGTCGCGCTGCGCAAGGGCATGCTCGCCACGGTCCAGCAATAACTCCAGCAGTTGGTCTTGTGCCGCTTCATCGGTGGAATTTAGCCGTAATGCTTCTCGAAAGTGGGTTTCGGCAACTAGCGGCTGCCTATCACGCCGCGCCTTTTCACCCAAAAGTCGATGAGTGACAGGGTGGTTTGGATAGTGAAAAGCTAACTGGGTGATTTCAACTGCCGCCTCTCGAAAGCGCTGAAGTCTTCTTAGTGCCAGTATGCGCTGATACAGGCATTCTAAATGGTCTGGGTTGATAGCCAACCCCGCACTAGCGGCTAATAAGGCCTTTTCTGGTTGCCGCCGAGTATTCAGAATGACCGCCTGGTACCCGAAATAGGTAGCGCAGTAAGCATCGAGGCGTAACGCTTCATTGATAGCCTGCAAAGCTCCATAAGTCTGAGAAGTTCGCAACAGCAGTACGCTGTAGAAGTAGTGTGCATCACTGCGTTGAGGGTCAAGCCCAATAGCCTCAAGAATGGCTTCTATAGCGTCGGAAGCACGTTCCGGTTGATCAAGGAGTGTTAAGGCTAACTGTTCATATCCAGCCGCATCCTGTGGATGAGCAGCTAGGTGCCGACGCACCAACTGCTCGGCTTGCTGGGGCCGCCGCACAGCCAGCAATTGCTGCACCGCCTCCTGCCACCGGTTGGTGCGGATAGTGTTTATGTCCATACAGTGAGCAGGTTACGCCGAGGGCTTCTTGATGCCTAAGTACACCAAGATGTCGTCGTACATGCCGCCTTCGTTGGAGTAGAGGGCGTAGTTTTTGGCGGTGGCAAACCACTCGCGGGTGCTGGCGCGCACTTTGCCAGCGGCATCGGCCAGGGTGGCGTGCTCTAGCGGCAGGGGCTTGCCGGCCTTCATTGACTCGCGCAGGCGGTTTTCTACGGCCACGTCCACTACGGCTTGCAGGTCGGCGCCGGAGTAGCCGGCGGTTTGGGCGGCCAGCTTGCGCAGGTTGACGGAGGGCGCCACGGGTTTGCCCCGCAGTAGCACTTCCAGCACGGCAGCCCGGGCAGCTTCGTCGGGTGGTGTTACCAGCAGAATCCGGTCGAAGCGGCCGGGGCGGCGGAAGGCCGAATCCAGGTGCCAGGGGGCATTGGTGGCTGCCAGGATCAGTACCCCGTCGTTGGAGGCGGTGGCGCCGTCTAGCTCGGCCAGGAACTGGTTAATAACGGTGCGGCCGGCACTCTGGCGCAAGTCGTGGCGGTTGGCGGCCAGGGCGTCTACCTCATCGAAAAACAGCACGCACGGCGCCTGCAAGCGGGCCTGCTCGAAAAGCTGGTGCAGGTTCCGCTCACTGTTGCCCAGCCACATATCTAGAATGTCGTTGATGCCGACGTGGATAAAGGAGGCCTGCACCTCGCCGGCCGTCGCGCGGGCCAGATAGGTTTTGCCGCAGCCGGGCGGGCCATAAAGCAGCAATCCGCCGCCGGTGGCTTTGCCGTAGGCTTTATACAGGTCCGGGAATTGCAGCGGGTGGATGATTTTAAGCCGGATTTCTTCCTTCAAGGTTTCCATGCCGCCCACGTCCGAAAAGTTGATTTTCGGCTTTTCGAGGCTGCCAAACAAGGCTTGCTCATCGGTGACGGGGGAGTTGGCAAAGGGCGCGGCCGTGGGCGGACCGCCGTGGGCAGGCTGGGCGGAGGCACGTTCGCGCAGCTTGGCGGCTAGCTCGGTGTCTTCCAGCGTGGGATTGTGGTGTAAGGCAGTTTCGTAGGCTTCGCGGGCGGCGGAGAGTTGGCCGGTACTGGCCAGCAGGTGGGCGTGCAGCAAGTGCGCCCGCGCGTGGTCGGGGCAGGCTTCGAGCAGTTCTTCCACCACCACAAAGGCCGCCGATGTTTTGTTTAGGCTCGCGTAGGTGTTAGCTAAACCGAGTTGCAAATC
The DNA here is from genome assembly GCF_964242765.1 of uncultured Hymenobacter sp. Classification (NCBI taxonomy): domain Bacteria; kingdom Pseudomonadati; phylum Bacteroidota; class Cytophagia; order Cytophagales; family Hymenobacteraceae; genus Hymenobacter; species uncultured Hymenobacter sp. The sequence continues at coordinate 27,343 of NZ_CAXTBM010000056.1, read as the reverse complement.
GGTATCGGTGGGCGCTTGGCGCAGGCCAGCCCGGTATACATCTTCGGCTTCGGCCAGCCGATTGGCTTCGAGTAGCAAACCACCTACGTGCTTACGCAGGGGCAGATTGTCGGGTGAAAAAGCTAGCGCGTCTAGCAAAGGTTGAATAGCAGAAGGATCGGGGGATAAAGCCATGAATAGGTTGCTAATCGGTAAGGATACTGTACTAGTAGAACAAGGAAACCGGCCCCTCAAACACAACCGTTCAAAGTTGAGGATTTCAAGGATAACGTACGATACCGGAGTTGCAATATTTTGCGCTACCACCTAAGTTGGACTAGCAACGAGCAGTCCTCACGCCATCTTGCTCAGGAAGAACGAAACCAGAAACCCAAGCACCGTAATCAGGCCCGTGAAATTGTGCGCTTCGGCAAAAGCCTCCGGAATCATGGTGTCGGCAATCATGGCTAGCACAGCGCCGGCCGACACGGCCATGGTGGCCGCTATTACTTCATCGGAGAAGCCGCTGAACAGCGTGTAGCCCAACAACGACGACACGCCCGAAATAACCGCAATGCCGGCCCACAGCAGCAGTACGTACCTCGCCGACCGACCAGACTTTTTCATGCCCGCCGCGCTCGACAAACCTTCGGGCAGGTTGGAAAGAAAAATAGCCACTACCGCCACCATGCTCACGGTGCCGCCCGCCAGCATGCTCAGCCCAATAACGATGCTTTCCGGGATGCCATCGAGCAGGGCGCCAATGGCGAGGGCCATGCCGTTGTCGGCCTCAGCACCGTCGCCATCGGGTTGCTGCACGGATGTGCGCTCTTGTTTTTGCAAGTCGCCGGAGCGTTTGCGGTGCTTGGCACCGTAACGGGCCAGCAGCCAGTTGGCCAACGTGTAAACGGCCGCGCCGCCCACAAAGCCCATGGCCGTGGAGTTGAAGCCCCCTTTTTTATAAGCTTCTTCCATCAATTCCAGCGAAAGAGTGGAAATCAGCACGCCGCTACCAAACGCCATGATGGCGGCAATTAGCCGTTGCGGCACGTGGGCAAAGTATCCAACGGCAGCGCCCAGCAACAACGCCGAACCCGAAACGAGCCCCCAGAACCCCGCCAACATCCAGGTAGGAAATGTCATGTTTGAAAAATAGAAAGTGCGCACCAGTATGGCTCGCACGTTGGCGGGTTATACGCACGTTACGCTTCAGGTTGCCTTCTGGCAGCGAGTGAGCTGGCAACTTTCCAAGCTGTAACCGGATAGCAAGTGGACGGCCTTTCTTTTCGCCGAGTGCGCAGCAGGCAGCAGCGCAACGCATTATTTGGTTGCTATGCTGTTTGAAACTGCGCTAGCACCGTTTGCAGCGTAGCTTCATCTACTGCCTCAATAGCAACCTTTTTGAAGGGCGTGGTGTGACCCGAAACCAGTGTTATATTGGATTTGCTGACGTTAAACACGCCTGCCAAATACGCCAGCAGGCACGCATTAGCCTTGCCATCGTGGGCGGGAGCTTGTAGGCGCACGGTCACGCTGCCATCAGAACCTACCAGCACTTGGTTGGCACGGGCGTTGGGTTTGGCTTTGAGGTGAAGAAAGACCGGCGCTGGCAACGAAGGGGCGAATTAAGCGGAGTCGTTGTAGGCGTCGTACACGTTCCAGGCCCAAATAACAAAGGGCACGACAAAAGTCCAGGCCAGCAGGAAGCCTACTACGCCCCCTACGGCCCAAATCAAGAAAGCCTTTAAAATCTGCCCCTTGATAAGCTGCCCCAGGCCAGGAATGAAAAAGGAAAGCAAAGCCGGTACGCCGTAGGTGGATTTCATAGTTCTTTTAATTAGAAATGAGGGAGTTGGCAAGTATAGGTAGAGAACCTCATAGCGTACGCAGGCAGCGCCCAAAGACCGTCCTGCTGAGCGCAGCCGAAGCATCTGTCCTGTTTCGTTACACCCCGGTTGTCATTCCGAGGCACGAGGCATCTAACTTAATTCGTTCAATGAACTAACTCAGATTCCTCGTGTCTCGGAATGACAGCCGGGGTGTTTTCGATTAACTCTGGGTCACGTTCACCCGGGCCTGGCCGAAAGGACATTGGTCGAGCACCACGCACCGGCCGCAAGCGGGCGTGTGAAAGTAGCAGCACTTTTGGCCGTGGTACATGTAGGCTTCGTGGTGGTCATACACCTGCTGCGCATCCCAATCGGGGGGCAGCAAGGCCGATAGCAACGCATGCGCGGCGCCTTCTCCTACCTTCGGCCCGACGAGGCCCAAGCGTTGCGCCACGCGGTGGTGGTGGCTGTCGACGGGCATGGCCGGGATGCGCAGCTTACTGAAGAGCAACACGGCAGCGCTGGTTTTGGGGCCCACGCCCGAAATAGATTCCAGCCAAGCCCGGGCCTCCGCCACCGACTTATCGGCCAGGAAAGCTAAGTCGCATGGCCCGCCGCACCGCGCACTGATTTCGCGCAGTACGGCCTGAATCCGGGGCGCTTTCTGCTCGGGCCAAGTACACGGGCTAATAGCTTCTTGCACCTCCTCGGTCGGCGCATCGCGCACCAGCTCCCAGGTAGGAAATCGGGTTGTCAACTGCTGGTAGGCCCGGTGCGAATCCTGGTTGCGGGTGCGGTGGGAGAGCAGGGCGCTAACCAATTCGCTCAGCGGATCTTTGGTGCTGAAAAACGGAAAGGGCGCCCCGTACTCAACACACAAACGGGCATGAACCAGCAAGGCTTTTTGCTGGCGACTATCGAAAGTGGTATCGGGGAGTTTGAGAGACGGCACAGTCTTAACCTACGGAATTGCTGGTTGCTAGTTACCACAACCGTTGGCACTGCCTAATAACAAGCTGCTACTAATTCATCTGGTGTTACTCGTCGCGCCAAATGGCTACCACCGGTTCTTCTTCGCCGATCCGGTAGGCCCGGCGCATCACGTTGCTGTTGAACTCCAGCGCCACGTTGCCTTGCGTATCAACGGCAATGATGCCTTTGTCGCCCTGCAATTCCTCGTCGCGCAAGGTTATGGCAGCGCGGCAGGCGTCTACTACAGACAGCCCTTTGTACTTAACTAGTGCGTATACCTCATGCGCCAAAGCCCCCCGCAAAATAACTTCCCCATCACCAGTGCACGAGGCGGCGCAGGCATCGTTGCTGGCGTAGCTGCCGCCGCCTAGCACCGGACTGTCGCCAATGCGGCCCTTAACCTGGCCTTCGATGCCACCGGTGCTGGTAGCTACGGCCACGTTGCCGTGTTGGTCGAGTGCCACGGCGCCCACGGTGTCCTGTTGCTGCGGTTCGGCTTGCTGCTGGATTATCTCCAGCCACTGCTTGCGCGTTTTCTCGGTTTTGAAATAGTCGGGAGCTTCCAGGGCGAGGCCTTGTTGCAGCGCAAATTCTAGGGCGCCTTCACTGGCCAGATACACCGGAGAGCCTTGGTCAAGTACGGCGCGGGCGAGTCGAATGGGGTTCTTGACGTACTTAACGCTGTTAATGGCGCCCGCCTTCAGGTTGCTGCCATCCATGATGCTGGCGTCCATTTCCACTTCGCCTTGCTCGGTGAGGCTGCTGCCGCGTCCGGCATTGAAGTGCTCGTTGTTTTCGAGGCTGGTAACGGCTGCTTCCACCGCGTCGAGGGCGGTGCCCCCATCATGGAGCACTTCCCAGCCCGCTTGCAAGGCTTGGCTTAGTCCTTCCCGCTGGTGCGCTTCCTCTTCTGGCGTTAGCTGCCCGGGCTTCATGGTCACGGCGCCGCCGTGTATTACAATAGCGTACTTGTTCATTGGGTTGGCTGGCATGCTGGGGGAGTTGGTGTAGACGCTAGCGGCGCTTCAAGGTTGTAAGTGCTGAGGTAGGTATTATGGATAAGAAAACAGCCTCAGTCTGTGCAGTACCGAGGTACGCACGAACTGAGGCTGTCCTGAGCTGGTAAGCAGCCGCTTATGTAGTGAGCTGCCTACTAGGATTTTGTAGCTTAGGCAGGGAACAAGCCGCTGGTGAGTACGGCGAAATTGCGCGCAATATTCTTAACCGAAGTAGGGTCAAGGGGCTCGTCAAAAGCTTCTGAGGCGGCAGTGGCATTGCCTGGGATAGTGACACCTAAATGGGTTACGTTGTCTTCGGCTGGAAAAACAAGTGCTAATGGGTCAGAACTAGAAGCTGGGTTGCCCGCAGCATAAACCGGTCTGGTCGATGGATTTGTATCCGGAGAAGGGCCACCGTTGTCGAGAAGAGACACCCAGCTTTTTGGCTGTGCGTTCATTGGCGCCGTAGGGTTGGCCACGTTTGTAATACCCCGGCGAATAGTGCGCACGTGCGAAGAGTGCCGCGCCTCAACCGAGTGAATATTCAAAGCCGCGTCGAGCAAGTCTTTGTTTGGCATTAGGGTCGGGGCACCGCCTTTGTAGGCACGAATACCGGTATCCACGAAAGACTGCGACACACCCAAGAAAATGGGGTAGGCCGTGAATACGGTTCTAAATGGCCCGTTGCCTACTGCCGTGTCACCTACTAAAGGCACTGGGTTACGTCCTCCACTATAGTCGAAGGCACCGCGCCCCGGATCGTTAATAGCGAGCGAGCCTAGGGCTGTTCTCAAAACCTTGATGTGACCCGATTCGTCATTGCGGATCTTTTCGAAAGCAGGCCGATCAGCAGTTGGAATTAAGGTACCGGCTTTCAAGCCACTGTCGTAGAAGTAGAATTCCAGATACTCCAAGCTTAAGGCCAAGTTCAATACGGCAACAATGTCGGCTGGAAGCGTAGCGCCTTGTCCGTAAGCGCGCTGAAAAATGCCGCTCACTAAGCCTGGTAATGCTGCTGCTGTTAAAGCTTTGCCAGCCATACCAAAGTGCTTGAATATGCGACGACGCGAGTCGAGGCGGTCGTAAATCTCAGGATCAACCTGCTCGATTTCGGTGATTATTTTAAATAAATCCATGATGGAAAAGACGATTTGTAGTGGAAAAACCAGCTAAAGCCAGGTTATTGAAGACTGTTGGCGCTAATTTTAGAGCCTTCTTTTAGGAACTGATTGGCAATTTCCACCACTTCAGTTGGCCGCTTAGACCTTTCCAGACCAGTGCCATTGCCCACACCAGGAGTTGAGGCGTTACCAGTTGGCGTAAACAAATCCACTACATCGTTATCTACGAAGGTATTGTAGGTGCGCAAGTCACGAATAAGCGCTGCGTGCCGGGCTTCTACCGACACTATTTTACCGGCCACCGCCAAATAGCCTGGGGCGGTGATAAAACGTCCGGCGCCGTTGTAAGCAGCTACCCCTAAGTCTTCAAACGATTGAGCGGCAGCAAGTACGCTGGTTCTGTCGTTGAAGTTAATCGTGCTAAAGTCTGGCTCTAATGCTCTTATGGCACCACCAGCGAGAGCTGTTTTAAAGAAATCTACGTGAATCTGCTCGTGCAAAGCCAGATCATCGAAAATCTGCTTTTCGGCGGCAGAAGCGCCTGAATAATACGTGCCCGTTTTCACTTGGGCGTAGAAAGCAGCTTCCAATTGCTCGAGTGCATAGGCATAGTTTAGTACACCCACGTCGCCCGAACCTACGTCGATGCGGTTGTCGCCTTCGCTGTCGTCGTCGCAACCTGCTAGCAGCAGGCCGCCAACGGCCATTGTAGCACCGGAGTAGCGCAAAAACGAGCGGCGTGAGGTAGAAGTAAGAGCAGTTGGCTTGGCGGCCGGCTCTGGGGGAAGGAGAAGCTTGGTCATAGCAGTTTAGTACATTCTGGAGTGAGACATGCATGCCTGTACGGCGGGTACCGTGCTGCTGCTTTGTTATCGAGCGTAATTACGTGTTTATCGGTATTGATTTACGTGTTTGTTACGATAGTTTAGTATGTAAGTACCTTATATAGACAAATATACATTATATAGAATTTTGCATAAGATTATGCCATTTTCAGGTTGGCGGAAAACCGGAATGATCTTATTTTGTTACGTGTCGCTTTAACCTTTTTTGGTCTGAAAAGAAAAGCCTCAAGCAGGCACTGCTACTTGGCTGGCCGTGGGCGTAGAACGACCAATTGGTACTTCCACCCGCTCAACCTTTACAATCACAAACTTGGAAGTAGGAGTGTTGCTCTTGTAGGCCACGCTACCAATGGGGACCAGCACATTGCCTTCAGGGAAATACATGGCGCAATTGCCCTTCGGAATGTCGTAGGGAATAGCAATGAACTTCTCGGCGTAGCGCTTTTGCCCCTCGAAGTGACTGGTGATATCGACCAAGTCTTTCTCCCTGATGCTCCAATCAGCCATGTCGTCGGGGTTGGGGAAGGTCTTGGTCGAGCCGTTCACCGTTCTGAGAGGGTGTGTACAAAGTCAGTTGTTAGCTCTATTGAGGTCTTCAGCTAGAGGTTTTTCGCGATTTAAGCTTCAATTAATAGTAACTATAAGTAGTAGCATGAAGGATTTGGTTGGCTGCAACGCTCCATTAAGGCGGGCTATTCCCTCTAGCAAGCGAAACCGAATAGTTGCTTTAGGTTATGGCCTAGTCTTCTTACCCGCCGAAAAATTGCAGGGAGCAACGGTGCCACCTTCGCGTAGCACCCAGTTGCCGGGCTGTCCTAGCCACTGCAAACGGCCGTTGGCGTCGTAGCTATTGGCAAAATCCAGGGAGTGCACATCCAGAGTTTCAGTACCCACATGGTTGACACGCAAGTGCTCTACATATTGCAACTCCAGCTTGCCCGTATCGATGCAACTAGGGTGCAGCGCTAAGTTGTGGGCCAGGGAGGGCATAGCTGCCGACGGATAAAGCAAGCCGTCGAAGGCGCCACCCAACTCACAAGCTTCGGCTATGGCAATAGAAAGGCGGTAGTGGTGGTGCTTGTCTTCGGATACGTTCCGCGTAAATGCCTTCGTTAAAAAGGTGGCAGTGGGGCGCACCGTGGAAGGAAGCAAGTTTAGCACGTGGCGAAGGGCCTCGTCCCGGTCGGAGTGCGGGTCGTCGGTACACTGGTTGGCGGCGTGGAAGCTGACGAGCCGCAATGGCTGCCGGCTGATCCAGCGGGTAATTAGAATTTGGTCGTTGGGTTGCACGCCGGCCTCGAAAAAAGGAGGGTGCCAAGTGGCACTGGCATAAAACATAGGCACACCAGCCCGGTTGGCGCGTTGATCGTGCGATACTCGTTCGGGTGGCGGATACGAAACGTCCTTGACTTGCTTTGGTGGCTCCTGGCATGCTACGCCGCGGTACACGAGGGTACCAGCGGGCAGTTCCAAGCAACGCACGGCAGGACCAGCTAGCAACCGCCGCACGCGCTCCACCAATAAATCAATGGAATGCCGCCGGTAGTTTAGGTGCCGTAGCCGTCGGAGCTGACGGTGAATATAAATCTCGCTGGCCGGAGTTGGCGGCTGCACGCTCATGCGTTAGGGGGGAATTGTAATTTAGTGGAAATAGGCAAAGTGTCGTGTAATAACTGCTGGGGCCCCCGATACCCGTTGGCCGGTTGGAGGTGCAATAGCAAACTCAATCCGCTAGCAACGAGTTGCTCTACTACCTCTTTCGGCATACCGCACCATTGTAGCACCATACCCATGGCACGGGCACGGTAGTCGGCGTTGAGAATAGCTCGTTGGCCTTGCCACGTTATGGATTCCAGGCGTTGGCAATCAATCCAGACCACTGCCCGCCCGTTGGTAATAACTTCATCGATAGCAGCTTCTAAGTATTGCGCTGCACCTAAATCAGTGCACTCTCCGCGCAGACTTACGCCCGTTCTACTTTGGGTCCGCTGGATATAAGCCGTGAAATTTGCCGCCATCAGAGCTCTTCTTTTGCAACAGCACCTGCCGAATACGCCGACAAAGCTAGCGAGCACGCAGGCTAGTATACTCGGGGGAAATGCTGATTTCGCTTTGCGGCTTACGCTGATTTTGCCGCTCCGTATCCTGCTGGCAGCCAAGGGCTACCAACCAAGCAGTTACCCTACACTGCGCGCTAGCGGGAAGAGTAGCGTGGGCAGCAGCAAGCATATGGGTAAGCGCATCTGTCCATAACAACCCAACAGTTTCAAATAGAAAAAGGCCACAAGTGCCTGTTCAGAACCGGCGTTTGTGGCCTCTCCTTTTGGGGGTAGTTGAAGGGTTACTCTGCTTTTTGGTTGATGTAATTCTTCGCCAAGTCGTTGAGCTTGGTGTCGGCGAGTTGCTCTTCTTCTAGGCTCTGGCGCAACAGCGAAGCCGCGTCAGCATAGCCGAGGCGTTCGGCGAAGTGAGCGGCGGTACCATAACCCGAAATTTCGTAGTGCTCGATGCGCTGAGAAGAGGCAATCAGCGCGGCATCCATCACTTCTTCGGTGGCATTTTCCGACATGGTTTCTTGGCCTTCCGCAATCAGGCCTTCCATGGCTTTGCAGGTGTGCCCACTCAAGTCCAGTTCCAGGTCTTTGGCAATCTGGTCGAGCCGGGCTACTTGGCTTTCGGTTTCGCGCAGGTGGCGCTCAAAGCCTCTGCGCAACCGGCCGTCCTTCGAGGCTTCGGCCATCAAAGGTAGCGCTTTTACCAATTGATTTTCAGCGCTATACAAATCTTTAAGCTGCATCTCGAACAAGTCGTCGAGCGTTTCCAATTTGTCGAACATAGGAAGTTAGGTAAGGTGAGTGGAACAGGCTGCCAACCGTGTGCAGTGGCTGGCTATTCCTTACGCCCCCTCTAAGCCGACGTTCTTGTGCAGCTTACTGTCGACTACTTGTTCCGCCTAGTAAGCTTCACTTGATGATTTGCCGCAAGATATTGAAAGTCAATGCACATAGGCAAACAAAGGCCTAGGGAAGCCGGCTGCTTTTGCGGAAAATACGGAGGTTAAATTACGTGCTTGCCACAGGTGCTTTCGCTTACAATGCGCGGCAGCACTATCCTCTCGATTCGCAGTCGAAAGCCGAAGCGCTGTTCTGTTAGTTTCTGATTCGATTGCAGCTTCTGCTACTTATTTCAGTTCTGGTCAAGACTTCGGCGAGCCCAGTTCTGGCCAGATAGCAGCCACTATTAACCTGTTGCGGCACTTGGACTAGCCTGGCCGCCGTGGCTACAATCCCCGGTTGTAGATGCTGATGGCTTGCCGAATATTGTTCTGGCTTTTGCCCCCTAATACCAGCGGCACAATAAGAAACGGGAGGCTACCGTACAGCAAAGGCGAAATAGCTGGTCTGTTGCCACTGTTGGAATTAGAATTCAAGGTTGAAACGAGGCCCGCCACCAGCAAACCGCCGGCGGCCACGTAGCTCAAGGTGGTATACGTCTGGTATTGACGAGCTTGAAGCAGCAGATTGGTGGAGGTTTGGTTGTCGGCCGTGGCCAACAGCAGGTTGCGCAGGTTCAGGTCCTCGATGGGGCCGTTGTCTTTGCTGAAATACTCGGTTTTGGTGGTTCGGTACATGGGGCCGCCATACCCGTAGGGGCTGCCAAAGCCGCCGAAACCACCGTAGCGCCCATAGCCATAGGGGCTGCCAAAGCCGTTGCCGGCATACTGCGTACTGGTGATGGAGTACAAACTGAGCCGGCCCACTCTGTCGCGGCGGAGCGTGGTTTCACGAGCCCGGGCCGAACGGCCAGGCAGGGTGGTACGCACGTAAAAGCCGGTTTCGTCTTCGTAGTAGCGCACCTGATCCAAATCGAAACGCTGCTGCCCGTCAAGCAACAAGAAGGAGCGGCCTATGAGCGGCTGCTTGACAACGACGTCGTAGGCTTTGTATACCTGCCCGCTTTTCAAGCCTACTGCGAAGCGGGTGGTGTTGCCAGGCGGCAGTACCGCCCGCTGTTGCTGTTGTTGCTGCCGCACCGAATCGGGCACGACGGGCGGAGCGGCTAGCTGGCGGGGGGCAGTCTGAGGAGTTGCGCGGCGTGTGGTATCGGCAGTAGGTCGGGTGGTGGGCGTGGGCAGCGTGTTCAGTTGGCGCGGACCCTCCTGCGCCTGCGTAGCAACGGGTTGCAACAGTGAAAAGCTGCCCAGCAAAACCAAAACCAAACGGTACATCATGACAAGAAAAGCGAGGTGGAATAAGACGAGATGAAAGTAACGTTTGGTATGCAAAAACTTGCATTCGGTAAGTCGTTTCCCGCCTGCTCTTTATTTCAGGAGCTTTTCCAGCAAGCTCATGCTGTCCACCATATCGTCCGACGTCTCGAAATCCAGCGGTTTCAGGATGTAGCCGCTCACGCCCAAATTCTGCGCATTCAGCCGGTCCACATCCAGCACCGACGTGGTGGTGATAAACACGGGAATACTCGTTAATTCGGGATGCTTGCGGACTTCAGCCAGAAACTCGTGGCCGTTCATTTTGGGCATGTTCAGGTCCAGCAAAATCACTTCGGGCAGCGGCTGAATAGGCTCGACCCCGTTGGTGCCGAGCAGCAAATCCAACGCCTCTAGCCCATTGAAAGCGGTGTGGAGTTGGTGTTGAATATTAAATTTCTCGAAAGACTTCTTGACGGTCATCGTGTCAAAAAAATCATCTTCAACAAGCAATACTGAACGCATATAGTGGCGATTAGGTGGTGAAATGGCAAGTTGCTGAGGCAGAGCAACGGTGAGTTGGGGCAGAGAATTGGGAAGTCTGCTCTTCGCCCTAGTTACTAGAACGTCAAACTCCCAGAACAGCCACCGCGGCGTTTCATTACCTCGCTACTTCGGCCAAGTGAAGACGAACGTGGCGCCCTGCCCAACTGCCGATTCGACGTGGATAGAGCCTTTTTGCTCGTCAATAATCTTTTTAACGATACTTAGACCTATGCCGGTGCTTTCGGCTGTGTGCCGGTCGCGCAGGGTCTGGAAAATCAGGAATATTTTGTCGTGATACTCCGGCGCGATGCCCGGCCCATCATCCTGCACCCGAAATTCGTAGCAGCGGCCAACGTCGCGGCAGCTGATGGTGATGGTGCCGTTTGGTTGGTGGTGGTATTTAACGGCGTTGCCGATCAAATTGGTGAATACCTGCTCTAAACTTAGGCGGTCGGTGAGGAAGGTAGGCAGCGGATCGGGCCGCAACACCTGGAAGCCGGCGGGAACCACCATCTCGGTTATTTCACTCACCAGCTGCTCTACGTTCACTTGCTGTTGGGCCTGGTCGTCGCGGCCCGCGCGGGCGTACGCCAACAGCCCGTTGATGAGGTCTTCCAGCCGATTCAGGCGGCCTTTCATCATGGTCAGGTATTGGTGCATCTGCTCGCTTATTTCACTGGCCAATTCGTCTTCAATCCATTTCAACACCGTCGTGACGCCGCGCAGCGGAGCTTTCAGGTCGTGAGCGGCCACGTAGGCAAACTGGTCGAGTTCTTTGTTGCGGTTTTCCAGGGTCGTAAAGTTCTCTTCCAGCGTCTGCGTCATTCGGTTCAGCGAGGTAGCCAAGTTGCCGAGGCTGTCTTGCTGCTTCTCGTCGCGGACTTTCACCGTATAATCGCCCTGCACCACTCGTTCCGCTAGTTCCTCGATACTATCGATGCGGCGCGCCGTGTCCTCGTTCACCCGCGTTAGCTCGTATTGCAGGTGCTGATTGGCTTTTAGCTCGCGCGAAATCTTTAGAAACAGCCACAGCACAATCAGCACGGCCAGCACCGCCGCCACAATAATGGCGATGGGCGTGGTGTTCTGGTAGAAGTCCTGGTTCTGCATTCGTTCTTGCAGCAGCGTTTCTTCGGAAGCCCGTAAGCGCGTAAGCAAGCCCTTTAGCTGGTTGAGGTTATTTTGGTCGGCTAGCACCAAGTCGCGCGCCGTGAAGGGCGAGGGCGCGAGCTGGGTCCACTGCCGCAAAAACGATTTTTCCTGGCCCACTAGGCGCCGGAGCGTGTCCAAGCGGTTTTGCTGCTCCGGATTGTCACGGGTGAGCTGCTGCAACGAATCCATATCCACCCGAACGGCCTGAAACCCGTCGCGAAAAGCTAGCAGGTAGTTGTTGTCGCCAATCAGCAAAAAGCCCCGCACCGAAATTTGAGCGTCGCGTAGCCGCATGCGCACATCGGAGGTGTATTGTAGTACTTGATTGGTATGCTGCACCTCCCGGGTGTAAAACGAGAGTTGCTCGATGCTCTTATAAGCAGCCAGAGAGGTAAGCAGCAGAACAGACAGGGCAAGACTAAAGCCCAGAATAATTTTAGTATTGAGCTTTAAATGCATCGACTAACAACCATGAAACAAAGGTCAGAGCACTTACGCGCCAGCAAGAATAACAGTTGAGCTGAAAGTCGTTCTGCTTGTGCACCGCCAACGGAAACACACTAAACGAGCGGGCGGCAATGGTGCCGCGAAGAGCCCGTAAAACTTCAAAAAACCGCAAAGCATGACGCGGGCTACCTGAGTAAAAGCAGAGAGCAGTGGAGACGAAGCTTTGGGTGCACTATAAAGTGCCACGCCGCAACATGGCGGCCCCTCGTATCTTCGCCCCATCTGTGCGTCCTCCTTTTCGTTGCTTCCATGCCCGCTCCCGACCTCATTACCAGTCCTCAAAATCCGCGCATCAAGAACTTGCTGCGCTTGCAGCAGAAGTCGTCGGAGCGGCGCGAGCAGGGCTTAACCATTGTTGAAGGCTACCGCGAGCTAACCGTTGCGCATGGTGCGGGCGTCGCCGTCACGGCGTTGTTTGTGTGTCGGGAACTGGCCGGTGAGGCCAAGATGCAGGAATTGCGGGCGTTGCTAAGAGCCGGTGCTACCGAATGGTTCGAGGTATCGAAGGCGGTTTTCGAGAAAGTAGCCTACCGCGAAGGCTCCGACGGGGTGCTGGCTTTGGTGCGGCCCCCGCAATTCACGCTGGCTAGCTTGCCGCTGTCCGCCGCGCCGCTGCTGCTGGTAGTGGAGTCGGTGGAGAAACCTGGCAACCTCGGCGCTATTCTGCGCACCGCCGATGCCGCCCAAGCCACCGCCGTTATCGTCTGCGACCCGCGCACCGACCTCTACAACCCGAATGCTATTCGGGCTAGCATCGGGTGCAGCTTCACGGTGCCTACCGTGGCTACCACGCGCACCGAGCTACTTACTTGGTGCCGGGAACATACTATCCGCACCTACGCCGCGGCCCTCACCGAATTGGCCGTACCCTACACCACCTGCGACTTCCGCGGCCCTACCGCCCTCGTGATGGGCACCGAAGCCGACGGCCTCACGCCCGAGCTCATGCAGGCCTGCGACCAAACCATTATCATCCCCATGCGCGGTGCCATCGACTCGTTGAACGTGAGTACCGCCACGGCCATTCTCACGTTTGAAGCCCTGCGGCAGCGCGAAGCATAGAGCGCAAGAAAAATCAGAATCTTACCATCGCCGACAAACCAGTTCAGCGGTGCGGGCTCGCGCCACTGCGTGGGCTCCGACAGCAGCGGATCTTGATGCGGGTACAAAAGAAGGCTTGATTCAGCGTTAAGGTGCAGGTAGGCGAGAAGATGCACTGATAATTCGCGCGCCGTTGGGGCCCCTCGAACGTTCCGCGCGCCAGTCTCCCAATGGCTGCACCTGCGGATACTCCTGCTCGTCCAATGCGTTTATATACGGCATGCAAGGCGCCTAGCTGCTGAAGCCCCGGCTTTTTGGTACGCCGACACATCCCGCTTTGCTCCCATATCTACGGTCTATTGGTATCAACTTCTCGTTCATTGTGCTCATGACTTCCGTTTCCCAACACCGCATCTTGCATATCCACGGCCGAGTTCAGGGCGTTTTCTACCGCCAAAGCACCCGCACCGAGGCACAACGTCTTGGTCTGACTGGCTACGCTCGCAATAACTCCGACGGTACGGTTACCATCGAGGCCGAAGGCCCTACCGAAGCCTTGGATAGATTGGAAGCCTGGTGTTACAAAGGGCCCGTTGCGGCCCGGGTAGACAAGGTGGAGGTGGAACCCGGAGAAGTGCAGGGCTATCAAACGTTCGAGGTCCGGCACTAGCAGCCCGGCTAGCAAAGTGAAGAATAGATTTCTGACTGGAGCCCTTATCTTACCCTAGTTTCATTTGGTTGCTTATGCTATTTATGCGTCACCTTGCGGCAAGTGTCGCTTTTTCTGCGCTGTTGCTAGCTTGTTCGGCTGGTCCGGAGGAAGTGAAAAGAGCAGCTTCAGGAGGTGCGCCAGTGTCCGCGGAGTTCTCGCGCTACTGGTATGCGGGCCAAGCCGAGCTAAGCCGCTACCAACTCCAGCAAAACCGCTACGACGATATCCATCCCGGCGAAGCAGTGCTGGTGTTTGTCACCGAAGATTTCCTGCCTACGAAACAAGTGAAAATGGAAGGCGGAAAAACCAAGGAAACGGCCACGTCGGTGCTGAAAATGAACCAGATGCGCCGCTTCACCACGGGTATCTACGACTATTCCATCAACACGTCGGTGTTCACCCCCGTAGCCGCCAACCAGTTTCCGCACACCTTCAAAGTCGCTACTTCCGTGCAGGACTGGTGCGGCCAGACGTATACGCAACTCAACTTGCGCCGCCGGAAGTATCATCTTGCAGCGCATTCTTACTTTCAGCAGGAAGCCGACCAAACCGATTCGCTGGAAGCCGTAACGTTGGAAGAGGAACTGTGGACCCGCCTCCGCCTCGATCCTAAAACCTTACCCGTAGGCAAGCTGCGCATCATTCCGGGTACCGTAGCGGCCCGGCTGCGCCACCAGCCGCTACGCGTAGAAACGGCCAACGCCGAGTTGAAGCCCTACCGTGGAATCCTGTTCAAGCCTGCGCAAGCAGGCGCTGCGCTGCAAGCTTACACGCTGGCTTATTCCAGCACCAAACGTACTCTCACCATCGTATTCGAGCAGGATTTCCCTTACCTGATTGCCGGGTGGGAGGATACCTACGATGGCCAAATGCGCTTCGGCAATCAAACCTACGGCAGCGCCAAGCCCCTTACTACTCGTGCTATCCGCACCAGCACCCTCAAATCCGACTATTGGCAGCGCCACACCCGCCCCGACTCGGTGCTGCGTCGGCAGTTAGGAGTTACAGGGTTTAAAGAATAAACGTCACATGCGCCGCAGTTCCTGCACCCAAACCTCCAGCGGATCGGCTGCATACAGCAGCGGCTCTCCCGCAGGTGTCGGCAGGCCGTGCGCTTCCACCAGCGTTGATTTCCATTCGGTTAGGGTTGCCTCTCGTAAAGTCCAGGGTTTATGGAAAAGACGACCTCGCCACAGATTAGGGCCTAGTACATCTTGCAGTAGGTTGGGGCCAGCCGTATACAGAAAATAGCGCTCGGTCAGAAAGTGCGACAATGTGCCTGGCTGTGGCTGTGGCAATAATTTGCCAGGCATCCAGGTGGCAGCAAACGTGGCGGGCGCCGCGCCCCGGTGGGTACGTTCGGCCACGGCCCGAAGAGCACCAGCAGTTTCCATCAAACTAATGCGGGCATGCAGGTAGGGGAGGTGGAACAGGGTTCGCGCCGCCCACACTCCCAAAGGGTTGGTAGCATCCAGGGAAAGAAACCACACGCCGGGTACTCCATCTAAGCGGGCGTAGGTGCGCACGTTCAGTTCGTGTAAGTGGTTCAGGCCCGGCACGGCAGGTAACCCCAATGGCCTGATGCTGCTCATAGTGAAAGGCACCACACCCAGCCACGCCTGCCCCTCAAACAGGTCCAGCTCCAACCGTGCCGGCAGATACGGCCGCAACAGCTCCGGGTCTATAGGCCAATGCGCAAAGAGCAGGTCACTCCAACGCTGCCGCATCAACGAAAGTCGGGGGCGAGTACGTATGGGGGATTCGGCGAGCATATAGTGGGACAAAAGACAAAGACTTGGAAAGCTGAAATCAACTCAGTGCCATTACAACACCACAGCAGGAGAAACCTCCCTACTATTCAGCGTAACAAAAAGGGGCGCAACCACTGGTTGCGCCCCTTTTTAGTAGATATCGTCAGTTTCTACAAATCAGCTGGCCTTGTTATAGACGGTCTTTTCCAGGTTTTCCACGCGCTGCTTCAAATCCCGCACTTCCGTCTCTTGCGAAGCCTGTGCATCAATTGTGCGGTCGTAGCGTTCCGTTTGGCGGTTCATCGCATCGAGCACGGCATTGGTCATGGTATTAAAGGCATGAATGATTTGCTCATGCTGTTGTTGCTGCGTCTGCTGCATTTGCTGCTGTGTCTGCTGCATTTGCTGCTGTGTCTGCTGTACCTTATCAAGTACAACCAGTATGTCAGCTACCACTTCAGGTAAGTCACGCTTATTGCGGTTTTCAGAATCCATAAGGCAAGAGAAGTAAGTAGCAAAAGATACGAATTGTGGCTAGTATCAGTCGGTAGCGCCGCTAAGAAAAAAGGCGCGACTCACGCCGCGCCTCTTACATAAACAAAACTCAACCGCGAAACTCGCTGCTTAGTCTACTTTCTTGGCATAACGCAAACGCTCATTTTCGTCGAGCAGAATCTTACGCATCCGCACCGACTTGGGGGTTACTTCCAGGTACTCATCCTTTTGGATGTATTCCATGGCTTCCTCCAGCGAGAACTGACGCTTCGGAACAATCTTCGCGTTTTCATCCGAACCCGAAGCACGCATGTTGGTGAGCTTCTTGCCTTTCTGGATGTTGATGGTCAAATCATTCGGGCGGGTATGCTCGCCGATAACCTGACCAGCGTATACTTCCTCGCCTGGGTCCACGAAGAACTCACCGCGGTCCTGCATCTTGTCGATGGTGTAGGCCGTACCCGCACCGGTTTCCATCGAAATCAAGGAACCCGCAATACGGCCCGGAATTACGCCTTTGTACGGCTCGTAGCTCTGGAAGCGGTGGTTCATGATGGCCTCACCAGCGGTAGCCGTCAGCACGTTGTTACGCAGGCCGATCAAACCGCGAGCCGGGATGTTGAACTCCAAGTGCTGCAAGTCGCCTTTGGGCTCCATGATGGTCAACTCGCCTTTGCGCATCGTCACCAACTCAATCACCTTACCGGCAGTTTCTTCGGGTACGTCTACCACTAGGTGCTCAACGGGCTCCAAACGGTTACCATTGTCATCTTCTTTGAAGAGAACCTGCGGCTGACCTACCTGCAACTCGAATCCTTCGCGGCGCATGGTTTCAATCAGTACTGACAAGTGCAGAATACCACGGCCATATACTAGGAACGTGTCTTCCTTATCGGTTTCCTTTACGCGCAACGCTAGGTTTTTCTCGGTCTCTTTGAAGAGCCGGTCACGCAGGTGCCGCGACGTTACAAACTTACCTTCCTTACCAAAGAACGGCGAGTTGTTGATGGTGAACAACATGTTCATCGTCGGCTCGTCGATGCTGATGGTAGTTAGGCCTTCGGGGTTTTCGGCATCCGCCAGCGTGTCGCCGATTTCGAAACCTTCGATACCAGTTACGGCGCAGATTTCGCCGGAGCTAACTTCCGAAACCTTGGTACGACCCAAACCTTCGAATATCTGTAGCTCTCTGATTTTCACTTTCTTGATGCTGCCGTCGCGCTTCACCAAGCTCATGTTAGCACCTTCTTTCAAGGTACCCCGGTGCACCCGCCCGATGGCAATACGACCCACAAACGACGAGTAGTCGAGCGAGGTAACCTGCATCTGTGGCGTGCCGTCCAGGGTAGGAGCGGGCGGAATTGAAGCTACTACCGCATCCAACAGCGGGATGATGTTGTCGGTCTTCACTTTCCAGTCGGTGCTCATCCAGCCCTGCTTGCTCGACCCATATAGCGTCACGAAGTCCAACTGGTCTTCCGAGGCGCCGAGGTTGAACATAAGGTCGAACACTTGCTCGTGTACCTCGTCGGGACGGCAGTTCTCCTTGTCGACTTTGTTGACCACCACGATGGGCTTCAAACCCAAGTCGATGGCTTTGCCTAGCACGAAACGCGTCTGGGGCATGGCGCCTTCGAAAGCATCAACGAGCAGCAGTACGCCGTCAGCCATCTTCAGTACGCGCTCCACTTCCCCTCCAAAGTCGGCGTGACCAGGAGTGTCGATGATATTGATTTTTACGTCTTTATAGCGAACCGAAACGTTCTTCGAGACGATGGTGATACCCCGCTCACGCTCTAAGTCGTTGTTGTCGAGGATCAGGTCGTCGAAGTGCTGGTGGTCGTCGAAAAGTTTTGAGGCATGAATGATTTTGTCCACGAGCGTCGTCTTGCCGTGGTCAACGTGCGCAATGATTGCGATATTCCGGATGTTCTGCATACAATGGGTTTTCCGGGTGCAAAGGTAAACAATTCCGACGGCAAAAAACCATCTGATCAAAAAGTTAACTTCCTGACACAGAAACGGAGCCGTCGCCAGCGAACCGAACGTATAGCCGCTCGCGTATGTTCCATCAGAAGCCGGACACTACCGTTCGGTCCGATACAACTTCTTATCTGCTTCAGCACATGCGCTCTTCCCTTCTGTTTCTGCTCGTGTCGGCCCTGACCTTGAACTCGGCCTGTTCGCAGAAAAAAAACGGCGGCTCCGACACCAACGCCTCTGCCTCCAATCAAACTCCCGCCGTTGCCGTGAAGGCAGTAAACGCCAAGTATCCTAGCCCGAAAGTTGTAACTGGCAAGCCCAGCGAGTTTCCGGTGCGTAAAACCGATGCGGAGTGGAAAAAGCAGCTCACGCCGGCGCAATACTTTATCCTGCGTCAGCAAGGCACGGAGCGGCCTTTCGTCAACAAATACGCCGACAACCACGAGAAGGGCAACTACTACTGCGCTGCCGACCACAACCTGCTGTTCTCCTCCGAAACCAAATTCGAGTCGGGTACGGGCTGGCCAAGCTTTTGGGCCCCAGCCACCGAAAACAGCCTGAAAGTTACTGCCGACAATAGCTACGGCATGAGCCGCGACGAGCTAGTGTGCGCCAAATGCGGCGGCCACCTCGGCCACGTTTTCGACGACGGCCCGAAGCCCACTGGTCAGCGCTACTGCATGGATTCCGACGGTATGGTGTTCGAGAAAGCCAAGTAACAACTCGTTGTTGTGCCGAGCTTGTCGAAGCATCTAGCTAGCCTGGTAATCAAATATATTGATGCAACGTCAGCTCAAACGACGCCCCATTCTGCCTAGTGCAACGACCTGTATTTCTGTAGCGGCTCCTTAGCAATCCAAGCCAAGGAGCCGCTTCGTTTGTTATTGAGGCGAAATATATTCTGCACGCAGTTTTCTCACTTGTTTACGTATGCCAACCCAAGTTCAAGATCCTATCCTTCATTTGCAGCAGCAACTAGCACCAATCCGAGCGCAACTAGTGACGCACGATGTATATCATGCTTTGCGTTCTTTGGAAGATTTGCAGGTCTTTATGCAGCACCATGTGTTTGCGGTGTGGGATTTTATGTCGTTGCTGAAAGCGTTGCAGCGCGACCTTACTTGTACCACCGTGCCGTGGGTGCCGCGCGGTAACCCCGCCACGCGCCGGCTCATCAACGAAATCGTACTGGAAGAAGAAACCGATGTTGACCAGCAAGGCCAGCCTGCCAGTCACTTCGAAATGTATCTGCGCTCGATGGAAGAGTGCGGCGCCGATACCGCTCCTATGCACCGAATGTTGGGCGCGTTAGCGGTTGGCGAATCGATGGCGAAAGCGCTGGAAATAGCCGATGCGCCCGCATCAGTGCGGCGGTTCGTGCTGGCCACCTTCGACGTTGTTGATTCCGGCAACACCCACGCCATTGCCGCCGCTTTCACCTTCGGCCGCGAAGACGTGATACCCGACATGTTCCGCCACCTTGTGCACGACTTGCGCGAACGGTTTCCGAGCCAGCTCGACACTTTCACGTATTACCTCGACCGGCACATTCAGCTCGACGAAGAAGTGCACACGCCCTTGGCCCAGCAGATGGTGCGCGAACTGTGCGGTACCGATGCCAAACGGTGGCAGGAGTGCCAGGAAGTAGCCGCTAACTGCATGCAAGCCCGAGTGGAACTTTGGGACGGAATCGGGGCGGCTTTGTCGCAGCCAGTAGCCAAATAGAGTTTCGTTTGCCGCTGTAAGTGTTGAGGTAATATTATTAAGGTCAGTAGCCCATCGAAACCTCAACCCGCCTGCCACTTAGTGCGTTGATAGAAGGGCCGTGCTATTTCTGGCGCGGCCTTATTTCCGCTCATGAAAAAGCTTGACTTGCGCCTGTTTATTGCCGTGCTGCTGATAAGTTCTAGTGTCTTAACTACGGCTTGTTTTACGGCGCAGGAAAGTGCTGCCGAGGTGGAACGACCAACTCTACCCAATCAAATTACGACCGATGCCGAGCGGCAGGCCGCCTACAACAGTGGTGCGGGTTACGGCGGCTCGGTGCCCGACGCCACGCCCGGCCGCGTCCGCTTAGGTGAGCAAGCGAGCGGTATCAACTCGCGCAAACGGCCCGAAAGCCTGAATACCAACGAGTCCAACACGACCCCCAATGAAACTCGGCTACGCCGCCTCAACGGAGGTATTGTTGATACCATGCGGCGCCCGTAAACGCTACGTTTACTGATATCGCCGCGCAGTAGTAGTACCGACACTTGAGCTACTGACGTGTTCGGCATTCAGATATGCTCGTAAACCAGCCGGCGTCTCTGCTGGTTTGTCGCAGCAGTTATTCTGATTTACTGTATGCTAAACGGCCCGCTGCTTCCAGTAAAGGAGCAGCGGGCCGCTTGTATTTGTGCAGTGAAGGTTATTGGCCGTCTACAGCAAGTGGGCTGGCGTTTGCCACTTCAGCAATAGTGGTTGCCTTGGAAGCTGCGGGCGTAGCCGCTGGTTGACTGCGGCGCGGCGCGGCGGAAGCTGGCTTAGCAACTGTTTTGGTGGCTGGCTTGGCGGCAGGCGTAGCTTTCGGTGTGGTAGCAGCAGTCGAAACTTTGGTGCTTGAGGTAGCTGCTTTCTGCTTGGAACTTGGTTTTGTTTGAATTGATGGCTTTGCTGGTTCGGTGGTAATGCTGTCGGAGGCAGCGGAGGTGCCGGTGTCGTGGTGCCGCACGATGGTGTGCAGCGCCTGCTCGAACAAGCGAGTTGTATCAACGTCGAGACGTTGCATGGCATCTTTCACCACCTCTTTCAATTTGTCTTTCGTTTCTTTGCGAATGCGCTTTACCACTTCGTTCATGCGCTGGTCAAGCTCCTTTTGCAGTTGCTTGGCTGCTAGCTTCAACGTTTTCTTCTGACTGGACTTCTTATCCCCGCTGGAATCTGAAATAGTATCAGTGGCAAGAGTGGCGGCCTTCGCGGCTTTGCGCTGTGCTTTCTCTTCCGGAGTTTTCTTGGCGGAAGCTTTCTTGGCCTTTTTCTCAGGCTGTTCTTGTTCAGACTTTTTCATCGGTAGGAAAGTGTGGATGAGGTTTTTCGGCGGCAAACCGCAGGAGCAATCAACAGTTGAGCTGCCCAAATATAGAAGAAATTACGTGCGGCTTTTATTGTAGCGACATTCGTTCTCTGCTAATTCGCTACGTAAGCAGTTCTAGCCGGCCCTGCCAACCTTGTATCCTACATTTCCACCTTTCGGTTCTTCTTTCGTTTACTCTCTTTTTCTCTGATGCAACCTGATCCTCAACGCTATACCGTCACGGCGGCGCTGCCTTATGCCAACGGGCCAGTGCACATCGGCCATTTGGCGGGCGTGTACTTACCAGCCGATATTTACGTCCGCTACCTGCGGGCCGCCGGCCGCGACGTGAAGTTTATTTGCGGCTCCGATGAGCACGGCGTACCTATCACCATCCGCGCTCAGAAAGAAGGCGTTACACCGCAGCAAGTAGTGGATAAGTACCACGTCCTCATCCGTGACTCATTTCAGGATTTCGGCGTTTCGTTCGATATTTATTCCCGCACTTCTTCCCGTACGCACAGCGAAGTGGCCAGTGGTTTTTTCAAGAAGCTGTACGAGGAAAACAAATTCGTTGAGCAGGTTTCGCAGCAGTACTACGACGAGAAGGCCGAGCAATTCTTGGCTGACCGCTACATCGTGGGCACTTGCCCCAACTGCGGCAACGAAAACGCCTACGGTGACCAGTGCGAACGGTGCGGCTCCTCGCTCAGCCCGACCGAGCTAATCAATCCGCATTCCATGCTCTCGGGCAATCAGCCGGTGCTGCGCGAAACCAAACACTGGTACTTGCCCCTCGACCAGTATGAGCCGTGGTTGCGCGAGTGGATTGTGGAAGGCCACAAGCAGGATTGGAAAACCAACGTATACGGCCAGTGCAAATCGTGGATCGACCAGGGCCTGCATCCCCGCGCCGTCACGCGTGACCTGGATTGGGGCGTGCCGGTGCCTGTGGCGGGCGCTGAGGGCAAGGTGCTCTACGTGTGGTTTGATGCGCCCATCGGTTACATTTCCGCCACCAAAGACCTGCTGCCCGATACCTGGGAAACCTATTGGAAGGATGCGGGCACCAAGCTGGTCCACTTCATCGGCAAAGACAATATCGTGTTCCATTGCATCATCTTTCCCGCGATGCTCAAGGCCCACGGCGACTACATCCTGCCCGATAATGTGCCGGCCAACGAGTTCCTGAACCTGGAAGGCGACAAAATCAGCACCTCGCGCAACTGGGCCGTGTGGCTGCACGAATACCTGCAAGACTTTCCCGGCAAAGCCGACGTGTTGCGCTACGTGCTGTGCGCCAACGCCCCCGAAACCAAGGACAACGACTTCACCTGGAAAGATTTCCAGGCCCGCAACAACAACGAGCTGGTGGCCAACCTCGGCAACTTCGTGAACCGGGCCGTGGTGCTTACGCACAAGTTTTTCGGGGGGCAGGTGCCTGCTCGTGGTCCGTTTACCACGCAGGACGAAGAAGTGTTTGCGCAGCTGGCGGAGTTTCCTGCACGCATTGGCGAGCTGATTGACAACTACCGTTTCCGCGACGCGCTGAACGAACTAATGAACTTGACCCGGCTCGGCAACAAGTATCTGGCCGATACCGAACCGTGGAAACTCATCAAAACCGACGAAGCCCGCACCGGCACCGTGTTGCACGTCGCCTTGCAGTTGGCGGCCAGTTTGGTCACGCTGCTCGAACCGTTCTTGCCCACCGCTGCCGCCAGACTTGGCGAGATGCTAAACGTGAAGAAAGATACCTGGCAGCAAGCCGGCCGCCCCGATACGCTAGCCGCTGGTCATCAGATCAAGGAAGCGGCCCTGCTCTTCGACAAGATTGAAGATGCTACGGTAGAGGCGCAGGTGCAAAAGCTGCTCGACACCAAAAAGGCCAACGAGCTAGCCAATGCCGTAGCGGCTCCAGCCAAAGAAGACATGAGCTTCGAGGAGTTTCAGCGTATGGATTTGCGGGTAGGCACCATTGTAGCAGCCGAAAAAGTGGCGAAAACCAAAAAGCTCCTCAAACTCAGCGTTGATTTGGGGCTTGCCGAACCCCGCACGATTGTGAGCGGCATTGCCGAGCACTTCATTCCCGAGGCCCTTGTTGGCCAGCAAGTGCAGGTATTACTCAACTTAGCGCCCCGCGAAATTAAAGGCATCCAAAGCCAGGGCATGTTGCTGATGGCTGAAAATGCGGATGGCTCGTTGGCACTAATGCAGCCCGGTCACGCCGTAGTGCCGGGCAGTAGCATTGCATAAAGCTTGCAGTGAAGCAAAAGAGCCGCTCCCAATCAGGAGCGGCTCTTTTGCTTGATAGTAGTGTTGCAACCAAACTGCTTTAGAGTCTATATACCGGTGCAATTGGCGCAGTCGTCGGACTTGGTGATGCGCTGTAAGCGAGTCTTCGCATAATGGGCTGGCGCCAATCCCATGTTGTAGCCTAGAATATCGGTTTGCACGAAGTAGGTTTCACCAGCTTTCGCGGCAAACCGTAGAATACTATCAGTTTTCAGGGGCCACACAAAGAAGCCACTGATGTGCGAACGGAGCGTAACCATGCCCGCCGGAACGGTAGTAATCATGTAGCGCCCCTTGCCCAACCGGCACAGTTCCCGCGTATCGTTGAAGAAATCGTAATTGACGTTCCAACTGAAAAGCTTGTTTGGGCGATACACTACTATGGTCGCCGTAGCCACCGACTGTGCCGCCGCCGAAACTGTTGAAAGCAGCATTACGCCCAAGACAACCACAAAGCAATGCACTAGCTTAGTTTTCATAGCTGAGGAACGAGTTGATTGCCTCCACTAATATACGCATTTACCTATTTCGTATTCACTACGTTCATGGCGCGGTCTAGCCCGAGCGTACCAAAGGCCAGAAGAGCATCGGCCGCCTTCTCGATGTGGGTAGCTAAATCAATTCGTTCGTCGGGCGTGAACGGGTTAAGCACATAGTCCACCTGGCGGCCTTTGGGGAAGTTGGCATCCACGCCGAAGCGCAAACGGGCGTATTCGTCGCTGCCAATGGTTTCCTGGATGCTTTTCAAGCCGTTGTGGCCGCCCGCCGAGCCTTTGCCTTTTAGTCGCAGTTTGCCGTAGGGGAGGGCCAAATCATCCGTCACCACCAGCATGCTTTCTTTTTCGAGCTTGAGGCTGGTCAGGTAATGCGCAGCGGCCTTACCGCTCAGGTTCATGTAGGTGGTTGGCTTCACGAGCACAAACGTTTTACCCTTGAACTTGATTTCCGTGGTGAAGGCGTGTCTTCCCAGCTCGAAGCGCGCCTCGTGTTTCGCCGCCAGATAATCAGCCACCATGAACCCGATGTTGTGGCGAGTGTCAGCATATTCCGGCCCGATGTTGCCGAGGGCGAGAACCAAGTATTTCATAGAAGCACGAATTGAAACATAGGTTGGAGTGTACTACTCTCGTGGCCGTCATCCAACCCTTCGACTGCAAAGATGCAGCTTAGCGGGCATTGGCAGGTTGGCCGTAAACTCAAAAGAGAGGTTATGAAAAAAGCCGCCCTGCTGACAGGACGGCTTTTCGTAATTGGCGGGCGAGTTGGATTCCACGAAATCCGTGCAATCCACCTCGCCCGCCTCAATTCGTGATTTACTTTTCGCCTTGCAACTGGCCTTTCAGGGCGCGTGGGATGGCCACGGTAGCAATAGGAGCCTGGGCATTGCTGAGGATAGTGAAGCCTTTCTCTTCCACTTTGCTCACTTTGATAGACTTGCCGAGGCCGAGGTCGGAGATGTCAACTTCTACGAAGTCGGGCAGGTTCTCAGGCGTAGCTTTCACTTTCAGCTTACGCAGCTTGCTTACCAGCTTGCCACCGGCCAGTACGCCCGGCGAAACGCCTACGTACTTCACGGGGATGTCCATTTTCACTTCTTTGCCGTCAGCCAACTCCAGGAAGTCAACGTGCTGTAGCATTTCGTTTACGGGGTGGAACTGGGCGTCCTGCACAATCGCGCGGTAGTGCGTACCCTCCACGTTCAGGTCCACGATGTGAACTTCGGGGGTGTACAGCAATTCGCGGAAGAGGATAGCGGGGGCCGTGAAATGGACCTGCTCAGCGCCACCGTACAATACGCACGGCACGTACGACTCAAGGCGAACTGCCTTGGAATCCTTCTTACCGAGATTCGCTCTTTTAAACCCTACAATCTCGAGGCTTTTCATAAAGATGTGTTTTTAAAGAAAATAACCACCTGCCCAAGTGGCAAACGGGCCGCAAAGATAGGCAATCAATAGTATAGTTACTATGCCCAGTCAATTATTAAGCGTCTAACTAGCGCTGCACAACTAGAGAATTGTCCGGAGAAGCGCGTTCTTTGGCTAACAACGCCTTTTGGTGGC
Organism: uncultured Hymenobacter sp.; assembly: GCF_964242765.1. NCBI lineage: Bacteria > Pseudomonadati > Bacteroidota > Cytophagia > Cytophagales > Hymenobacteraceae > Hymenobacter > uncultured Hymenobacter sp. The sequence continues at coordinate 1,792 of NZ_CAXTBM010000056.1, read as the reverse complement.
GTGCCGGTCTGCATTCTCATTCTCTAACTTACCACTTATGAAAACAACTGCTTTCCTGGCTTGGCTTCTGCTTTGTTGCGCGCCCTTGTTCGCCCAAACTGCCAATCAGCCCAACTATGCGCAGGAGCATTACACTAAACAAGAGGTGTACGTGACCATGCGCGACGGTATCAAGCTGTTCACGGCCATCTACACGCCCAAGGATGCGGCGGCGGGTAAGAAGTACCCCATCATGATGCAGCGCACATGCTACAGCGTTGCGCCCTATGGGGCCAACAAGTTTCCGGCGCGCTTGGGCCCTTCCGAAACCATGATGAAGCAAGGCTACATCTTCGTGTATCAGGATGTGCGTGGCCGGTGGAAGAGTGAGGGCACCTGGACGAACATGACGCCGGTTATAGACAAGAAGAAAAGCAAAAAAGACGTGGACGAAGGCTCCGACACCTTCGATACCATCGATTGGCTAACGAAAAAGGTGGCCAACAACAACGGTCGGGTCGGGCAGTGGGGTATTTCCTATCCGGGCTTCTATACCGCCGCGGGTATTCTTTCCGAGCATCCGGCCCTGAAAGCTTCTTCCCCGCAGGCACCAGTGTCTGACTTCTTCTTCGACGATTTCCACCACAATGGCGCCTTTCTGGAGTCGTACATCTTCACGTATCCGGTGTTTGGGGTGCAAAAGCAGGATACCACCAGCAAAGCTTGGTACAGCGCCCAAAATATCAAAGCCAACACCAAGGACGGCTACCAGTTTCTGCTGGATTTAGGCCCGCTTAAGAATGCCGATAAGTATTACGCCAACAACTTCTTCTGGCAGGAAACCGTCAACCACCCCAACTACGACGAGTTCTGGCAAAAACGCGCCCTGCCCGAACACTACACGTCCGGCATCAAGCCTGCTGTGATGACGGTAGGAGGCTGGTTTGATGCCGAGGACTTGCGCGGCCCACTGGCAATCTACAAAACCATCGAGAAGAAGAGTCCATCAACCTACAACACGCTGGTGATGGGTCCTTTTGGGCACGGGCGCTGGTCGCGCGAGACGGGCCACACCCTGCACAGCAACGTGTACTTCGGCGATAGTATCGCCACCTTCTACCAGCGCAATATCGAGGCTAAGTTTTTCGCGCATTTCTTGAAAGGCAGCGGCGACAAGAACTCGGGCCTACCCGAAGCCTATATGTTTGATACTGGCAAAAAGCAATGGGAGACGTTCCCGAAGTGGCCCGCCGCCGAAGCCACGCACCTGAAGATGTATTTAAGCGCCGACGGCAAACTCGAAAAGCAACCTGCCGCTACTCCGGGCACCACGAGCTTCGTAAGCGACCCGCTCAAGCCGGTGCCCTACACCGAAGACCTGACAACTACGACTGGCTTCACGCCTTTCAACTACATGAGTGAGGACCAGCGCTTCGCCGGCCGCCGCCCCGATGTGCTCGTCTACCAAACCGACGTGCTAACCGACGACGTGACGCTCGGCGGCGAAATCATGGCCAACCTCAAAGTAGCTACTTCCGGCACCGACGCCGACTGGGTGGTGAAACTCATCGACGTGTACCCGCCCGACGAGCCCAACCACGAGTACATGCCCAACAAGAACATCACCCTCAGCAACTACTGGCAGATGGTGCGCTCCGAAGTGATGCCGGCCCGTTTCCGCAACAGCTTCGAGAAGCCCGAGGCCATGGTAGCCAACCAGAAAACGGCCGTGAACTTCAACCTCCAGGATGTGCTGCACACCTTCAAAAAGGGCCACCGCATCATGGTGCAGGTGCAAAGCACCTGGTTTCCG